>JAYWAU010000193.1:0-5131 GCA_043782265.1 Ferruginibacter sp.
CATCAGGAACCGCCTGCATAGCGTTTTGAATAAGATTGGTAAATAAACGGTTAATGAGTGTCTTATCAGCATTTATTAAAATGGTTTCTTTAATGGGTATCCAATCCAACGTAACATGCTCTTCCAATGAATGTAATTGAACAATCATTTTAAGTGATTCGTTTAAATCAAAAATTTCACTTCTTGGATTACCGATATTAGCAAACTGCGAGAACTGCCCGGCAATCTGGCTTAAATGATCTATTTGCTCAACCAGTGTTGTGGCAACACTTTTACTAAGTTCATTTATATTTCCTGCATTGTTATCAATTGCCTTTTGAAGGTATTGCAAACTTAACTTCATGGGGGTTAGTGGATTTTTAATTTCGTGAGCCACCTGCCTTGCCATTTCTCTCCATGCTCCCTCTCTTTCACTTTTTGCCAACGCTGCAGCACTACTATCTAACTTGGCTACCATTTTATTGTATTCCTTCACCAGGTCGCCTATTTCATCATCCCGTTTCCAATTGATTGCTTCATTTTCTTTACCAAGGTTTACTTCTTTCATTTTATTACTGATAAAAGTAAATGACCGGGTAATTCTGTTTGTTATAAAAAAGGCAACGATACCTGCAATTAAAAAAATGAAAGCATTCAGGTTAATGATAGCAACTAAGAAATTAGATATTTCCTGCCGCAATTTTGATTGGGAAGTGAAATAGGGAATATTAAGATAAGCATATTCTTTACCCGACTCATCAATAATGGGCACATAGTTACTAAGGTAATTTAAACCCCCTATTGACTCCTCTTTAAAAAACTGTATTTCTTTTAACTTATGCAGATGATAATAAGCCATTGGATTCATCTTATTACTTACTATACCTTTATTGTAAGGTAATGGTAAAGAAGAAACTTTTAGATTCCCCTCCAGGTCATAAATGTTTACATCTACTGCATATACTTCAGTTATTCTGGAAATCGTTTGCTCAAGCTTAGGCAGGTTTGCATCATCATAAATTTTTATAACATCATCTAATAAAATAAGATTGCTTAAGGAGTTTCGAATTTCACTTTGCATTACATGTATGGTACGACTTAACTTTTCACGGTTATTATTATTATATCGATTTATAAAAAATAAAATAGTAGCAACGCCTACCACAAAAAAAGATAACAGGCTTATAAAAATAATGGTGGCATGTACCTGGTTACGAATACTCATCTGCCAATGCGACCGCATCTTACTCCAACGCAACCTTGATTGCACAATGGCATTAAGAAACCAAAAGATACTTGCAACAAACAAAAAAGCACAAAAGAGGTAAGAAAATAATGTAATTGATTCAATAAAGAAATTATTTTCCTTGGCTATTATAACTACTTTATCAAAACCTGCCCTGTACCAAAGTTCGTAATAACCCTTTTTTCTAAATGTTTCAAAATCTGTTTTAGGTATTTGGGATGTAGTTAGCTGCGAGGGAAAAGCGTAATCATTGTGATTATAGATCAGTTTAAATTTATTATATAAAGCATAAGAATATATAGGCGAATTTTCAATAGAATTATTATTACCCCTCAAAAATAACTCTGGGTAAATGGCATCGGACTTGTATTTTTTGGGAGTTGCCAAAATAAAAACATATCCAAGAAGCTTGTCTGTGGTATCTGTTATATCTTTCCTGCTGATGTAGGTAAACCTATCATAAGCTTCATCATAATAAGAGAGCCCTTCGGTATTAGTTGACTTGGCCTGAGTTTTTAAAATGGTATTTAAGATATTAAAGTTTGTTGAATCCTGATTAAAGAGGGCTCTTTCTCTCTCATCAAAGGTATAAATACGGGTATCATATTTATTTAAATAGCCGCTAAAATTTGCACTTAATAAACTATCCTTTAATATTTTATTTGTAGAGTCATTACTAAATTTACTAAATATTGGAGCCAATGCTTCGTTCCTAAAATCTGTTAAAACGGTGTTCAACAGGCGTTCGCTAGCGGGATCTGCTTTTATGGCAAGTGATTCTGCTATGTGTTTTCTACTTTCAACTTCCTTTCGGTCGTTTTCTATTATAATAAGCAGGGCAATAGACAACGAAAAGAAAAATAGCCAAAAAATTAACCTCGATGAAATAACCTGGGAGGCTAATAAAAAAAGATGTTTATTATTAAGCAATAACAGGTATGACAATAACCAAAATAAAAGATTTAAGTCAAAACTAATATCTGCAGTACTAATACGAAACGTCAAAACTGCAAGCCCCACTATAGTTACGTAGAGCAGCATTATAAAGATATTTTTAGGCAAAAATGGCTGCAACAAATAAATTATCACCTGAGTTAAAAGAAAATAACTAATTGCTAAACAGCCCAACACTACAAAACCAATAACACTATAAATATTTAATGTAAAAAAATTAACTACATCAAATGAAATTTTAGAATCGGCTACAAGAGATAATATTGTATGCCCAACCATAAACGTACTCAAAAGCAAAGTGAGTATTCCTATTAAAGTTGTTACCCATTTAAAAACTGACTTTTTTATTTTTATAGTAATATTTTCTTCCTGGATAAAATGCCGAACAAAAAGGATTAACCATAAAAATACAATGGCATTTATCAATAGATCACCCAGAGAACGAAGTATCGAATTGCTGCCATAAATATTCGGATTAAACAAATCAAACTGCCTGAGATTTAAAGGAATTGGTAAATAATAACTGGCTATCCTTACTGTCAGAACAAAGCCAGTCAAAAAAACAACGCCTTTGTAAAAATTCTTCTTTACTAAAAAAGTAGCCAATAAATGAGCAAGCAGGCATACCAGTAAGGCAGCAAAAATTCTTAACAAAGAAGCCAATAAAGTATTTTGTGGTAGTGTAACAACGGCACTTTGTTTTAATGAAAAAAGAAATATGCCTTCTTTTGAATTAATAGATGTTGGGTTTGGCGTAGTACTTATAATATAATTATTTGCAAGTTGATTATCGATTGCAAATGAATTTTTAAGGTAATCATTTGTTATAGCATAATTCCATTTCACCGGTATTAAGGCTAATGTAATGTAACCACTCACTTCAGTTTTTCTCCATACATAATAGCCATTTTGTAGCTGCATATAACCAGACTTATCATGCATGTTAAAAAGCTGGATAGATGGATCGATTACCTGGGAATTCCAAAAAAGAAGATCATAAAGGCCAGCTTCATTTTTTGAATAAATAAAAAAATAAAATTTTTTTTCTTCCAATTGCTCTAATAAAACTTCGCCGTATTCTTTATTTGCTAATTTTTTTATTAAGGCTGTATCCCTGGTTATTGCATCAATTTCATTTTCCTGTTTCGCTATGTAGCTGCTTATATTTTTTTGTAATGCCTGTGTGGAAGAACTGCCCGACCAGTAATTATCTATTATGAAAGAGATAGTAATTAACCATGCAGCAGTTACCAATAGATAACTATTTTTTAAAAATATTTGTTTGAAAGTGTAGTTGCTTTGCAAGTAAAATTAATTTACAACCGGTCAGGCCGTTGAATTTGATAATTATTATTTTTTTATTTTATTCCAGATGGCATCCATTTCTTCGAGTGTCATATCCTGTAATGCTTTTCCCATACCTGTTGCAGCTTGTTCCATTTTTGTAAACCGATGTATAAATTTCTTATTTGTACGTTCAAGGGCATTCTCTGCATCTAACTGCAAAAACCTTGCAAAGTTTATCAAAGAGAAAAAAACATCTCCTAATTCATCTTCCATATGTTCACGATTGCCTGAAGCTATTGCCTCAAACAATTCTGCCTTTTCTTCTTCTACTTTTTCCCAAACCTGTTCCTTGTTCTCCCATTCAAATCCAACCTGTTTAGCTTTTTCCTGCAACCGCATTGCTTTTACAGTTGCCGGCAGGGTTTTAGGCACTCCACTTAAAACAGAGCTCTTACCTTCTTTCAGTTTTAATTTTTCCCAATTGCGTTTTACATCTTCTTCATTATCTACTTTAACATCGCCATAAATGTGCGGATGCCTGAAAATTAGTTTTTCACAAACACCATTAATTACTTCATCCAATGTAAACTGGTTTTGCTCGGCACCAATTTTGGCATAAAAAACAATGTGCAATAAAATATCTCCCAATTCTTCTTTAATGCCTTTCCAATCATTCTCTGTTATGGCATCAGTAAGCTCATAGGTTTCCTCAATAGTTAATTGGCGAAGTGTTTGTATGGTTTGCTTTTTATCCCAGGGACATTGTTCCCTTAGATCATTCATAATATTTACCAAACGCTCAAAGGCTGAATTATACTGCATACTATTAAATAAATTAAACTAAAAAATGGTCTTGTAATGCGGACTTTCAATGGTTGAAACTTATGCTTCAAAATAAAATAATATTGAAACCTCAAACTTTAATTACTTCTTAAAGTAAACAGCGCCACAGGGATATTTTGTTAAAAATACTCAAAAAAAGGTTCTATGAATCTTTCAGAGGCAATTACAGTTTAAATAAAAAATTTATTAGCTTACTTTTACCTCGAAAATTCAATACATGATCAAAAATATCGCAATACTTTGTGCGCTGCTGGCAGTATTTAACCCATTTGCAAACGCACAATATTATTACAAAGACCTGGTAAGCAACAAGCAGGCAAGGGCAGAAAAAGCGACCTTGAAGGAACAAAAAATAAGAACCATTGATGTACATAGTTTTGAAGGAAACAAATCTCCCAGTGAAGGTTTTTTTTGTGAAAAAAAAATCAGTAAAGATTACCGCAGGATTGAAACTTATACCAGAAGTTATACAACCGGCAAGGCGTTATTAACCTCCTACTACAATGATAAGGGGCAATTAATACAATCAACAGACAGCTCTGACATTACTGTTTCCACCTCTTTTTATCAATATGACAATGATGGTGACATTCTAAGCATTGTTTCCAATTCCCATTCTACAGACGATGATTTTACTACCGGGTTAAAAGAAGAACACCAATATATTTACAATGATAAAAAGCAACCTGTACAAATGTTGCGGATTAAAAATAATAAGGATTCGGTTCTGGTTGATTTTATTTTAGATGAGCATGGGAATGTAAGTGATGAAATTGATGCCAGTCCAAATGGACAACATTACTATTACTATTACGACACAAA
>JAYWAU010000194.1:0-13984 GCA_043782265.1 Ferruginibacter sp.
CGAATATTTTCAAAGGGATCGTCCGAAATAGTAGTTAAAGATAAAATGGTAGTGTCGCCGGTAACTTTTAAATCATCCGGCGAAAATTTATAGTAGCCATTGTTCCGATATAATTCAACCAGTCTTCCTATTTCTGCCTGTATTTCAGCTTTTGACACAGGAGTTCCTTTTTTTAAAAAAGATTCAGGAATACTTTTCAATGCCAAATCCTGAAGCCCCTTTTTTTTCAATTTGTAAGCAATGGTATCAATAAGAGTAGGGTTGCCGGCATCAACAATATATTTAACGGTTACTCTTTGTTGCTTTCGCCACTTGGGTGGAAATGACCAATTAAAAAAAGTACCTTTTACAGTATCAATGATAATACTGTCTTTAGCCTGGTAATAACCAAGGTGAAACATAGACCCAATCATGTTTCTTGCACTTTTATAAGTATAAAAAGTATCGTACGCCGCAGGACTGTTTACATAATGAAAGAAAAATAGAAAATCATTTCCGGTTACTTTAGCGCTATCTTCTAACTGGTCATATAAACGCTGAATGGCAATATTTTTATCATCTGAATTAAAATTACCTCCTTTGAGTTCGATAGAGGTTTTAAACAGAAAGGGTTTATTTTTTTGATACTTTCGTGGAATAGTGCAGGAAGAAAGGATTAATGAGATGAAAAAAATATTCTTCAAACCATTCCAAAATTTTGTTTTTACAACCACACTAAACAATATATAAATTTTAAGAAAACAATGTTAAGCAAAACATATACCAAATATATCCAAAGTTTGCACCATAAAAAATTCAGGGATGCGGAGGATGTATTTATTGCCGAAGGTAGTAAAGTAGTAATGGAATTATTGCAATCAGTTGTATTTTCATGTGAGCAAATTGTAGGTTTGGACAATTGGTTGCCTCAAAATGAGGCAATCATTCGTAAATATTACGCTGGTCCAATGCAAGTTGTTGAAGAATTTGAATTGGGAAGAGTATCCACATTAAGTGCTCCAAACCAGGTATTGGCTATTTTTAAAAAACTTCCAAAAGTTACTATTGCTGCAAAAGGTAAAATAACTCTTGCACTGGATACCATACAAGATCCTGGAAATCTTGGAACCATTATTCGTATTGCAGATTGGTTTGGTATACAATCTATTATTTGTTCGGAGCATTGCGCAGATATGTACAATTCTAAAGTGGTGCAAAGTACAATGGGCAGTTTGGGAAGAGTTCATATTGAGTATACAAACTTGTTAAAGTGGCTAAAAAGAAATGATACCATAAAAATTTATGCTGCGGCTTTAAATGGCAAAAAGGTGAGCGATTTAAAAGGGCTAACAGAAGGAATAATAGTTATTGGCAACGAATCGAAAGGCATCAGTGAAGAAATAATGCAATTATGTACCGAACGAATTACAATTCCAAAAACAGGTGCAGCAGAATCATTGAATGCTGCAGTGGCAACTGGAATTATTTTATCGCATATATTAAATTAAAGCGAAGAGAAAAAATTATCTGAATTGAATTGCTTTAACTGGTTTAATTTTTTTAACCAATAGGGTAGGAATGATAAGCGTGGCAAAACAAATCGCCAATGTTATCAAATCAACCAATACCACCTGCCACCAAACCACATCCGCATTTGCCGATGCCATATAATACGCTTCTTCATCTAACTTAATAAAACCGGTTTTTTGTTGCAGCCAGCAAATGCCCAAACCAAAAATGGTTCCCAGTAAAATGCCTGCTACGGCAATTAAAGAAGTGTTGTAAAGAAATATTTTTTGTACAATCCAATCACTTGCTCCTACTGCTTTTAGTATGCCAGTCATTTTTGTTCTTTCTAAAACAATAATCAATAAACAGGTTATAAGGTTTACTATGGCTACTATCATCATAATACCCATCAGTATTAATTTGATTTTATTTTGCAATGCCAGCCAGTCAAAAATACCTCTGTACATTTCTTTTATTGTTCTACTGCTCCATCCCTGCGGGGTTAATTCTTTTATTAATGTGGCAACAGTATCTGTTTTTGTATAATCATTTAAAAAAACCTCATAGCCACCTATCTGGTTAGGCTGCCAGTCGTTCATACGTCTAATCAAATTAATATCGCAAATGCCAAATTGTTTATCATATTCATCAATAGATGTTTTAAAAATACCGGCCACCTGCAATTTTCTTGGGCGTTTGGTTCCATCTTCCTGAATAAAAAAAGAAAGCAATGTATCATTAACCTGCACATTTAATTGATTAGCAATGTAGGCTGAAATATTTACTTGCTTACTGTAACCGCTATCCGAAAAGGATACCCATTTACCCTGTTGTAGAAATGGATTCAGCCTTGTAAAATTGAAAGAAGAATCAATACCTTTTAGTAAGATACTTTCTATATCTGTGCCATATGTTAATATAACCGATTTTGTTGCGTAACGCTCTACGGTTTTAACCTGGGGTAATTTTTTTATTATTCTTTCTACAGTATCGTTGGCTATTATTGGATATTCTTCTGCAATACTTACACGATTTTCAATATCCTGCTGCACGTGTACGTGGCCCCAAAAACTAAAAATTTTATTGCTGATTACATTTTGAAAACCGTTTACAAAACTTAATGCCACTATCATTACCGCGACGCTGATAGAAGTGGCGCCAATAGCCAGCCGGATGATAAAACGAGAAAAAGTGTTTTGCCGGTTAAAGGCAATTCGCTTGGCAATAAAGGCTGATATATTCAATCGGCATAATTTTGGTATCTTTCAAAAGTAAATATTTTAATAACTACATGCATATTTTTAAATCGATTATTGCCGCAGTTGTTTTGTTATTGATACAACAATCAATTACAGCCCAGATAAATCCAGATGCCACTTATGATCCCAATATTCATACTGTTCGCTTTCATTCTTATGGCGACCAGGAGTCCATGGCTATTTACAAGCTCAACAGCACCGACAGGGTAGAGTTGCATTTTGATGATATTGAAACAAGGGTTAAAAGTTATTATTACACTTACCAGTTATGCGATTACAACTGGCAGCCGGTAAATCTAAGCCCTTTCGATTTTATAAAAGGATTTACACAACAACGAATTACCAATTACCGCTTTTCCTCAATAGCTTACACAAGGTACATACATTACCAGGCCATATTGCCCGAATTAAATAGTTTACCAACAAAAAGCGGCAATTATTTATTAAAAGTTTTTTTGGATGGAGATACCAGCAAATTAGTTTTTACGAGAGCCTTGCTGGTGCTTGATTCCAGGTCAAGTATTTCTGCACAGGTAGTGCAACCCTTTACGCCGGATACTTACAAAACACATCAACATATAAAGTTTGTAGTAAACCTTGAAGGATTAAATACTTCTAATGCAAGCCAGCAGGTTAAAGTGGTGGTATTGCAAAATAGCAGGTGGGATAATGCACAGGGGAATGTGTTTCCTACTTTTATACGGAACAATTCATTGGAGTACAGCAATGAAAATAGCTTTCTATTCGAGGCAGGAAAAGAATGGCGCTGGCTCGACCTGAGGAGTTTTAGTTTATTAAGTGAGCGGGTTGACAGTGCCAATGTTAAAAGAACAGATATTTATGTAAAACCAGATATCGACAGAAATGCACAGCGGTACATCTATTATCCTGATTTGGATGGAAAGTACCTTGTTAATACTTATGAAAGTATAAACCCTTACTGGCAGGCAGATTATGCCAAAATTCATTTCAACTTTGTTACACCTTCCCAAACACCCTATGTTGGTAAGGACCTTTATTTAATTGGCCAGTTAACCGATTATAATTTGACCGATAAAAACAAAATGCAATTCAATACAGAAAAAGGGAAGTATGAAAATACTCAATATTTAAAACAGGGTTATTACAGTTATAGCTACATGCTGGTTGATAAAAGCGATGCCTCAAAAAGGAGTTATCTGGAAGGAAATTATTGGGAAACTGAAAATAATTATACCATATTGGTTTACTACAAATCCTTTACCGATCAGGCAGATCAACTGATTGGTGTTTCTAAAATAAATACCAGAAGTGACAGACCCGGATTCAGTTTTTAAACACAATTTAACAGTATATAAAATTGGTTACTAAAGTTGTTTTAATGATTGCTTGTAGTTAAATATGCGGGACTATCTAAAAGGCGGATGGTAAAATAAAAAATGGACAAAACGATAAAGTAATCGATTTGTCCATTTTAGTGACCTGGATTGGATTCGAACCAATGACCCTCAGCTTAGAAGGCTGATGCTCTATCCAGCTGAGCTACCAAGTCTTAATTTTTGCAAATATAGGATAAATCATTTTCTACTTTTGGCAGTTTTTAAATAAAAAGCAGATTTATACCTAAGTAATTTTATGGCATATTTTTCTGATAGGTTATTAAAATGATTGTTATATATTTGCGAAATTATTTTAAAAATTAATAATTGAATCAATAGTATTATATTCTTTTATTGATTACTCTTAACAAAAAAAAATATTATGATTATGAAAAAGCTAACAGCAGTATTAATTATTATTTGTTTGGCTCAGGTTTCAATAGCCCAGAATTATGGTGGTCCCAAAAAAGGATCTGCCGTAGGATTTAGTGGAAACTTAGTAGATTTCTCTGCCTCAATTCCTAAAGTAGGTAAAGTTGACCCGGGTTTTTCAGTTATGTACTGGCATGGATTGTCAAGTCATATTGATTACTCTGTACGTTATAATGGATTATTCACAGAATATTCTAAAAAAGCAGACGTTCAAAATAAATATACCAACGAATTTGAAGGATCACTTCATGCAAGGGTTTTAGCAAACAATCATTTGTTTAACCCATTTGCTACTGCAGGTATTGGTATTGGTAGTTATGGACAAGGTGTTTGGGCTCCCTATGTTCCATTGGGCCTGGGTTTACAGGTAAATTTAAATAACGAAGGTTATCTTTTTTTACAGGGTAATTACAGAGCAAGCCTTTCTTCTTCTAAGTTAGACAACAACACTTTTTATTCTTTAGGATTTGCACAAAGTATCAGAAGTACAGAAGCATTTGTTCCAGCACCATTGCCGGTAGTGCCAGTAGCTCCTGTAGTTGTTGACAGAGATAATGATGGTGTATTAGATGCAGATGATGCTTGTCCTGATGTTGCTGGTGTTGCAGCTTTAAAAGGTTGCCCTGATGCTGACGGAGATGGTATTACTGATGCAAATGATAAGTGCCCTACTGTTGCTGGTTTAGCAAAATACCAGGGTTGTCCAATACCTGATACTGATGGAGATGGTATTAATGACGAAGAAGATAAATGCCCAACAGTTGCAGGTGTTGCAAGGTATCAGGGTTGTCCAATACCAGATACAGATGGTGATGGTGTTAATGATGAAGAAGATAAATGTCCTTCTGAAAAAGGAACTGTTGAAAACCACGGTTGCCCTGTTTTAGCAGATTATTCTTTCAACGCTGACAATGTTCAGTTTCTTTCCGGAAAAGCTGCTTTAACTAAAAAAGCTATGACTGAACTTGATAAGGGTGTTGCAATATTAAAAGATCATGCAGCATTAAACGTTAAAATAAATGGCTACACTGATAATACAGGTAAAGCAGCAACTAACCTGGTTCTTTCCCAGAAAAGAGCAGACGCTGTTAAGGCTTATCTTGTTAAAAAAGGAATTAGTGCAGATCGTTTAACAGCTACTGGTTTTGGAGTTGAAAATCCGGTTGCTGATAATAAAACGCTGGCAGGTCGTGCAAAAAATAGAAGAGTTGAGTTCGTTGGAAACAACTAACATCTAATAAAATACAGATAAAAAAAGTCCCCGATCCAATCGGGGACTTTTTTTATCTCATAATTTCGGTTAGCAATACACGCTAAAAAATTGTCTATTCATCAATGAAACTGCTTTTTAAAGCCTTAAGTTTTAAATAGTAAATGCAGCGAATAAAAACCTATAGGCAGAAACATAGGCTCGGTTCGTTTTTTTTCTCTTAGTGGCTTTGAAGCTCAACTGTGGATGTGCTGGGAGAAGAGCTGAGTTTTGTTTAAAAGTAGTTGCAAAATTCATTTGAGGTGCTTTAGATATTCGTCGTCGAGTCCTGCAAACTATGCTGGCTGTTTTATTAAAATAACTTATGCAGAGAAATCGAGTTGGAAGTTTTTGTTGGGAGATATGGAGCGGAAGAAAATTAGTAAACCATTTATATTTCAGGCTCTGAGGGAGCCACCTCTTTTAGCATAGGAGCACCTCCTTAATTTCTTTTATTAATAACGCAGGCAACAGGATGGTATCCTGTGCCAGATTGAATCATTCAATCATTCATTAAATGGTCGTATTCCATAAATTAATAGATATCCTATCATCCAGAATTCTCCTATAGTTGCAGGAACTACTAATAATTCTAATAAGGGATTATCAATTCCTATGTATTTGATAAAAGTGCTAATAAGGTAACCAATTCCGCCAATCAGTAGGATTCGTCCAAGCCAAACAGGCATTCTCTTTGAATTGACTATAATATATCCCATTGGAATAAGCCAAAGCCCAAAGAAGAGACTTCCAACACCCCAGGCATTTGTAATTAGATTGCCTAAAAGTTGTATTAATACAATCTTCTCTTGATAAGTTTGGGTAGAGGATTTTGCAATCTCAATGGCAGAACTCATTGAAATTGCACTAATCATAATTGCTGCAGAATTCATCATTCCCCAAATGCCAACGGCCCAGGCTGCCCATGCCTTAATTTCTCGGAACAGTTTATAAAACCATACTGCGGTAAGAGCTTGTGAGACAATAATAAGCAACTCAAATAGAAGCCGTATTCTTGAAATGGATTGAAGGTTGGTTAAATTTGTTAGCGTTTTTTGAGGGTCATTTGAAACAAAAATCTGAGGGTGAAAAATCATAAACCCCAAAGCTCCGGAAATTGCCAAAGTCAAATACCACACACCGGTAATTCTTGCAGTCGTAATTAATTGTCTTTGTTCTATATCTATTGTCATTTTATCTTTAGTTTACTCTTTAAGGCTGTAAGTTTTAAAAATGGGAAAATAGGAAGGCTGTCAATTGTCTCTGTCAATATTTTCTTCATTTTCATACCATCATTTACTTGAGCACCACTTAAGGCTTTGGGGCAAGAGGTTATTTAAAGATAAATTCCTTTTGTTAAAGCTCAAAGACCTAAACTACTTTTAAGGTCATTCTTCTCTTTGTCAATTTCCCTATTAACTGCCAAACCTTGTCATATTCGTCATCAATGTTTGGAAATACTTCCTTAATCAAGCCGTTTTTAATTTCGTTGAACTGTAATATGAAGTCCATGCCCCGAGGTAACTCACCACAAAAAATTTGTCGTAGTTGGTCTGGCAAAGAAAAGTCGTCAGGCAAAACCATTTGAATTCGCAGTAAGATGAAACTTCAATAAAATATTTCTAAAGTCATTAGGTAATTGATAAGTTAGCTTCTTTTCAATTTCGACAATGTCTAATTCAGTTGCAGGATTTTCAAACATTAAATGTCTGCTTTCGCTACCTAAATGACTACCTTCTTCGCATTTTGTATTGTTGATCTGCATAAAGTAAATTACACTTCAATGTAAATGTTTTATTTTGCTTCATTCAAAAAAGCATAGATCAAACAACCACTTATCCATTTACAATTTTCGCAACACGGCTTCCAATCAGCTCAATGGATCGCAATAGTTTTTCCTGTGGCAGGGCTGCATTGTCCATTTGAAAACTAAGTCTTGAAATGCCACCAAGGGCTTCGCTGTGTTGTAAAATTTTTGCAGCAACCTCTTCGGGGCCTCCAACAAGCAGGGCACCTAACGGACCAATCTGTGCTTCGAAACGGGAGAAGGTTACGGGTGGCCAGCCACGTTCTTTTCCAATCCTGGTAAAGGTTTCGGCATAACCGGGAAAGAAATCATCGATAGCTTCCTGCCGGGTGTTGGCAACATAGCCCAACGAATGTAAACCCACTTTTAATTGCTCGGGCGAATGGTCGGCCTTTTTGCCTGCCTGGCGGTAAAGGTCTACCAGCGGACGAAAGCGATGTGTTTCGCCACCAATGATGGCCACATCAGCGGCAGCCCCAACGTGCCTGCACGAACGAATGATTCAGGTGTGCCACCCACGCCCAACCAAATGGGAATGGGGTTTTGCACGGGCCTTGGATAGATGGCCTGGTTGCGGAGTGCAGGCCTGAATTTACCCGACCAGTTAACCACTTCGTTTGCACGTATGTTGAGCAGCAGGTCTAACTTTTCTGCAAACAGTTCATCATAATCCTGCACATCAAAACCAAACAGCGGAAAAGATTCTGTGAAGGAACCACGGCCTACCACCATCTCGGCACGGCCGTTTGAAATTAAATCAAGCGTGGCAAAGTTTTGAAATACCCGTACAGGATCAGCTGCGCTCAACACCGTAACAGCACTGGTTAGCCGGATGCGTTTTGTTCGGGCGGCAGCGGCTGCCAAAATAATAGCAGGCGCAGAATCTAAAAACTCTTTGCGGTGATGCTCGCCAATGCCAAATACATCAAGGCCTGCTTTGTCTGCATGTTCTATGCGTTCGAGTAATTTGTTCAACGCATCCATACTGCTGTTTGCTGTGCCTGTTTCAGTGCTTACGCTGGCGGCAGCAAAACTGTCTATTCCTATTTCCATGGTACTATTTTTAAGGGAGTCTTATTATCTTACCCCAAATGTACGACTGTTTATTTCCATTCAAATGTGTAAGTACCTGCTGCTAATTCAGTAATGTAATTTCCTTTTATGTTTGGCAACTGTTTGCCATCTTTAAAAAAGGATTGTTTGCTATCAACCATTAAATGTACCGTTGCAGTTGAATTAGCAGGAATGATTACGGTGTATACAATGCCCGTGGCGGTTCGTTTCCATGCAGATGATATGGTGCCATAAGGGCCATTGTGTGTAGCACTAAAATGATCGAGCTCTTTTACAAAGTTTGGTTGCAGCAATACATTTTTAAAGCCCGGTTTTGAGGCATCGGGTTTTATGCCACCTAAGCCTTTGTACATCCAGGCACCAATTTCGCCAAACATAATATGGTTCATCGAAATATCGGAGGCTGCATCAATTGGCCAGTTCTCATACAAGGTGGTGGCGCCATTCACAATCCACCAACCCCAGGAAGGATAGACTTCTTTTGCAGCAAGTTGGTAAGCAAGATCTGCATACCCATTTTCGCTCAACGCATTTAAGATGGCTTTGGTGCCCAGTAAACCTACATCCAGTTGAGTGCCGTCTGCGGTAATTTTTTTTACAAGATTGCCCGTCACTCGGGCTTTGTATATTTCTGGAACCAGCCCCCAATAAAGTGGCACACACAGCTCTGTTTGCAGACCATCTCCATAAATACCTGTTGCAGTATTTAGATATTTGGTATTGAAAGCAGCCTTTATTTTTTCTGCAAGCGCCGTATATTTTTTATAGGCTTCCGTGTTGCCAAACAGCTTTGCTGCCTTTGCCAGTATGGAGGCATCTGCAAAATAATAACAGGTAGAAGTAAGCTCAACAGGTGCCCTCGATTTTACCGGCACCCAGTCTCCAAGACCCCATGTGGTTAGCCCTGAAGGATACAAGCCATCTATATGATCTACATAGCGTTTGATGTTACTATAACAATCTTTCAGCAGTTTAGGGTCGCCATAAAACAAGTAAATATTCCATGGAATAATGGCGATGGTGCTGGTCCAGTCAGGGCCATTGCCCCATTCATAACCCCAGCCATCCGTTGGCACAATAGAAGGCAATACGCCATTGGGCTGTTGCTCATCCCGGTGGTCTGCCAGCCATTTTTCATAAATGGTGATGCCATCAAAATTGTACAGGCCTGTTTCAACGGCAATCTGTCCATCACCCGTCCAGCCATTTTTTTCCCGTTGCGGACAATCAGTAGGGTAGCCAAATAAATTAGATAAATAAGAGTTGTTTGTAGCCGTCCAAATTTTATTAATAGTAGGGTTAGAGGAACTTATAGTACCAATAGCTGGCACATCGCTGTGCATAAAATAGCCGGTAATACTTTCTTTATTTAAAGCAATGGGTTTTGTGGCAGTAACTTCAATGTATTGAAAACCCTTGTAGTTAAATTTGGGCATAAATATTTCATCTGCGCCGCTGCCCTTTAAAATAAAAATATCTGTTTGAAAAGGATCTTTATCATCTGTTGGCCTGTAATGCACATCTATGTTGGAGAGATCAACATGACCATTGGCATAAAGTCTTTCACCATGTTTTAAACGAAGGATGGTACCTGCTTCTCCGGTTACTTTTATGCGGCTTACACCGGCAATATTTCTACCAAGATTAAATACATAATCGGTATCATTAATTTTATTTAGAGAAGCAACGGGCACAGTTTCTACATTGCGGATGGGATGCAATACCTGTGCAACAATATTGGTAGAAGGGGCAGGGGAGTAAATCACTTCTTTCCAGGCAGAGTCGTTAAAACCGGCTTCATTCCAATGTGGTATTTCAAGCCTTGCATCATAATGCTCTGCTGTGTAAATGCTGTTGAAGATAACCGGACTCAATGCCGTTTTCCAATCTTTGCCGCTGGTAATTGTTTCTACAGAACCATCACTGTAGGTGATCCTGATGTCCATACAAAATGCAGGACGTGCACGCCAGGGCGCTTCATGAAAATACCATACCGCAGTTGACTGGTGATTGAACCAACCGTTGCCCAGCAAAACACCTACAGCATTGTTGCCCTGTTGCAACTGTGCTGTAATATCGTGTGTAACGTAGAGGGTGCGCCTGTCGAAGCGGGTGTACATTGGGTCTAGCCGGTGGTTGCCAACCTGCACACCGTTTATATACAATTCGTATAAGCCCGCCACCGCAATGTAAGCCCTCGCATTCACCATCTTTTTTGCCACAGCAAAAGCTTTTCTAAAATAGGGGGCGGGTGTAAGGTTGATGTCTCTTGTATCGTTTATCCAGGCACCTTTCCAGTTTTTCATTTCCATCATGCCGGTTTCAAAATTTGCTGGTGTTGCTATAGCTGCCACGCCGTCTTTATCCCACACTTTAACCGTCCAATAATATTTGGTAAATGGTTGCAATGGCTTTCCTTCAACCCTTGATAGTTGTGTTGCAGCCTTTAGTTGTTGTGTTTGCCAGGTGCTGCCTTTTGCATTGCTTACTGCTACAGAATCTGTACCAACAAATAGCTGGTAAGCCGATTGCCGGGCACCTGAACGGCCATCTTTTAATTGCCAGGTTAAACGGGGATGTGCTGCATCAATGCCCAATGGATTTTGCAGGTATTCGCAGGCAAGGTTTACGGGTATGCAATGTTGTTGTGCCTGCAAAGGGGTGTAATAAAATAACGCTGAATTGAAAAGAAGTACTAACCGAAATATCTTTTTTAAGGGAGAAATAGTTTGCTGCATTTGTATGATGGATTTATAAAAGTATTTTTTAAAAATAGGCTTTAATTGGGTTGCATTTTATTTGTAAGGAAAAAGTTTTTTGCTTCATCGGCGCAGGAATGAGGCAAAGGTTTTGCAGGGCAGGTTTCCTGTGACAGCACGTTACGGATATTCAGTAATGTGTATGGCGGCACTAAAGACCAGTAACAAGAAGGCACAGGAGAAGGATACCTGCGCCAGATGGGCATATTATTAATTCATCTTATAAAGTATTATATTGTATAAAATATTTCACCAAAAATGGTATAAGATGAAAAATTTAAAACCTTTCAGCAATAGTTTGGCAGCCTGTTTTATATGCCTGGTAAATTTGAGCGCCTGCAATAAAACTTCAGAAGTATCCATGAAACAAAAGGCAGTAATACCCAGGGCTGCATTAAACAATATTACTGTAACCGGTACGGGAATCTGCGATTATGTATTTAACGAAAACGCTGTTATAGCTGCCGGGTATACCAAGGTTTTTGAAGATAATTTTGATGTGGATCTTGCCAAATGGAATGTGTGGACCGGCGGTGCTTTTAATAATGAATTACAATATTACCAGGCAGCCAATCTTCAATTGCTGAATGGCAATCTTATCATTACTGCAAAAAAAGAAACAGTAACCGGAGCAACAACGCCCTTTGATGCAACAACCAAAACATTTACTTATACCTCCGGCAGAATTGAATGTAAAACCAATATTTCAGCATCTTCTCTTGCTCCCAAAATGCGGATGGTAGCCCGTATTAAACTTGCGGCCGGTTATGGAATGTGGCCTGCATTTTGGAGTTATGGTGATCCATGGCCAACACAGGGAGAGATAGATTACCTGGAAGCAAGGGGACAGGAACCTTTTAATTACCAAACTAATTATTTTTACGGCAGAGCCACCAACAGGAACCTTGTAAAAAATCAGACGGGTTTTATAACTTCTACAGTAAGCCTCACAAATTGTTATCACGTGTATGAAATGATATGGTCACAAAACAGTTTAACTTCTTTACTTGATGGGGCTGTAGTGGAAACAAAGACGGGTAGTTACGTGCCTAACCTTTTTGGAAAAACAGAACGTATAGCCTTGAACCTTGCAGTTGGGGGAAATTTCTTTTCTAATTTTAATGCTTCGCAAATTGTAACAGGAAGTATGTATGTTGATTTTGTGAAAGTATTTATGTCTAATTAATTGCCAACAGGATGCAAGAAGACACGGCTAATGAGAAATGTAAATAACTTTAATTACCTGAAGGGCGGGTTACTAATTTTTCATATTAAAAGTTGGCGATTGTAGATTAGTAACAAGAGGGCGCCTGCGTATGATAGGTGGACTGTTGCACCAGATGAATATGCAGAAAGGTTCACCCGCCAAACTGAAAAATATTAGTTCGTTGCCCTATACCCGAGCGGTGGTACTCCCATCACTTTTTTAAACATTTTATAAAAAAAAGACTGGCTTCCATAACCAGATTCATAGGCTATCATTTTCATTATTTTGTTTGTATTAGCCAATAATTTACAGGCGTTCATTATTCTGTACTCAATTCAAACATATGAACTGGCGGAACGGAATAAAATTTTTCATACACTTTACACTAAGTTTTGGATATAATATAATTTCATACACTTTACACTAAGTTTTGGATATAATATAATAGAGACATAATGGTAAAGTAATATCACCGGCATAACACATGTGATGGAGATGCTTTTCCCCGAACAGATTACCCGTTAACCAATACTTAACATAAAAACATCACCAAGTCCTGGCATTTTGCTGCTGATAATAACTTTCTCATTTTTAAAAGTTAAACATTTTCTGGAACCCTCTATAATTCTGAAATGCTTTATTGATAAGCTTTTCAGGTATGCCAAAACTTTTTTAGCATATTCAGATATTGATGGACCATCATAAATAAAAAGGAGCTATTTCAATTTATGATTAATATCATTCTTTTATAGATTTAATATCATATTAATTTTTAGCAGGTGGGTCTACATTGTATAAAAATAGAAAGATGCTAAAAATTCAATTTTATAAACCGACGTTAATTGCCTTAAAGCAATTAAAATATTTGGTAGTTTTTATAGCCGGACTATTAGTTAGTTCTACAATTACTGCACAATCAAAAGGATTAAAATGGGAACCACCTAAAGTTGTAAATGACGTGAAGAATCCCTTAGCTCCTGATGCTGCATCTTTAAAAGAAGCAAAAGCTACGTACACAACTTATTGTACGCCCTGCCATGGAGATAAAGGCAGAGGCGATGGTGTTGCTGCAGCTGGCTTAAGTGTCAAACCGGCGGACCATTCCTCTGCCGCGGTTCAAAGTCAAACAGATGGAGCATTGTTTTGGGAAATGAGTGAAGGGCACAACCCCATGCCATCCTATAAGAAAGCGTTTACCGAAAGGCAGCGCTGGCAATTGGTAAACTATATAAGAACACTTGCAAAAAAAACTAAAAACTAACAATATGAAAAAGTTAATTTCACTGGTAATACTACTGCTATCCTGTTTTTGCTCTCAGGCACAAGATTCACTAGCAGTTGCACCAAAAGC
>JAYWAU010000195.1:0-5087 GCA_043782265.1 Ferruginibacter sp.
CTGGAGCAGCATATAAGAAAAGAAGAACGGATATTTTTTCCTTTAGTACAGCAGTTGTGCAATCAAGCGCAGTTGGCAGCAATTGAAAAAGCATTGTCAGTTTAAATGTGTAAAAATGGAAAAAGATATTGAAAATAAAAAAGACATAGAAAAGCTGGTGAATGGTTTTTATGAAAAGGTAAAACAGGATGCCTTGATTGGTTTTATTTTTACGGATGTTGTAAAGGTACACTGGGAGAAGCATTTGCCTGTGATGTATGATTTTTGGGAGAACAGTTTGTTTTACACTGGAAATTACGTTGGTAACCCAATGCAAATACACCAACACCTACACCGCCTGGTTCCGCTAACCGCTGAATATTTTGCCCGATGGACATATCTTTTTACATCAACAGTTGATGAATTATTTGTTGGAGAAAAAGCGGCACTCGCAAAGCAAAGAGCCATGAGTATAGCTGCGGTAATGCAGTTTAAAATTATACCATCCCCTCCGGTAACTGTAAATTAAAGACTGCTAATTAACAGCGTAGTTGCCGCATCTGTTTATTGCATAAAGCCTTTTGTTATATAGCAGGGGATTACAAAGAGAAAAGAAGAACCAATATTTTACATGGCAATAAGTTTATTGCCATGTAAAATATTTTTATGGATTATTTTTTAGCAGGAGGAAGCAATACCCCATCAACTACATACACAATACCATTGGACGCAGGGATTGCTGCAACTACAGTTGCTGTACCATTTACAATAGTTTTGCCATCTTTTTTGCTAATGGTGATGTTGTCTCCATTTACTTGTCCGATAACCTGTCCATCAGTCATGGCAGCTTCTTTAAATACACCAACAGAAACATGGTATTGTAAAATATCTGTTAGGGCCTCTTTCTTTTCTGGTTTTAATAACCCGTCCACAGTACCTGCGGGCAGTTTATCAAATGCAGCATTGGTTGGTGCAAATACAGTAAATGGTCCGGTATTGCTTAATACATCTACCAGATCCGCCGCTTTTACAGCTGCTACCAATGTTGTATGGTCCTTACTGCCTATTGCAATTTGAACTACATTTTTTTGAGAAACATCATCCTTAACACCAGACTGGCCAGCTGTTTTTTGTTCCGGTTCCTGTTGAGTTGTGGTGCTTTCTGTTGTTGTTGGCGTGTTGTTGCAGCTTACCAATAACAGAAAGAAAATACCTGCACCTAGCAAAATAATTTTTTTCATAAATAACAATTTAAATGGATAATTAGAGAACGAAAGTATTCTTGAAAATGATTTTATTTTATGCGTACAATCATAAATAGCAGCAGTAACAATATTTTATTTTTTGGTATGGGAAGATGTTAATACCATTACCACTTTTGCAGAAGTTAAAAGGAGTAATCAGGAAGCATTGATTGTAGCAAAGCGGAAGAAAAAATTAATTCCCCTTTATTCTTTTAATTAATGATTGGGCACTTTGGTAGTTCCATCCTTCAAAACGGCCACGTTGCACTACCAGTTTATTTTCCCTGGGGTATTGTAAATAATAGTGAAATACAAATCTTTCTCTTGGGTTTTGCCAGCCAATAATTTGGCCAAAACGAAGGTCATTAAACATTAGTGTATCGTTCCACTTTTCTACTGTGTAAAACTGTTGCGAAAAGCGGATCAATTGCTGTACGTCTTTATGATCCTCAAAAGGCAGCAGCAAAGAATCTTTGCGGGGGAAATATTGAAACTCAATTTCTTTTTTACTATCGAATACAGAACGAAAGCCAACATGGTAGCCACTGTCATTGCCAGCCACTACATACCACAACCAGTTTTGCAAAGGTGCAGGCGTGGTGAAATATCTTGTGTAATTTATTTGTTGTTTATTTAGGATGTATTTTACATCCATATCAATATTACCTTTATTAAAAAGGCAATACAACAAATAAAAAGTACTTACACCAAGCCCCATCCTCCACCAATGCTTCCGTAGGGTGCTTCTGCTCTTTAAATATATTAATGCCGTACAAGCAATGGCCGGCCAGATTGAAAAAAAAGGATCAGCCACATAAATAGCATTGAAAGAAATCCGTTGATGACTAAAAGGCTCAAACAAGCCAACACCATAATTATTAAAGGCATCAATAAAAATGTGAAAGAATATAGCCACTCCAAAAAATAGTAACCATTTCCATAAAGGGATATTATGGGGCCGGTGAATACTTTCAGCGAGCATTGCCAGTAAAGGTGTAATAAGTATGCAAAATAAAAAAGAATGTGTAAAACCACGGTGTGCCAATAAATTGCTACTGGTTTTCATCCAAAAAGAAGCGATAAAATCAATATCCGGTAAACTTTGCGCAAGTGCTCCCCAAAGCATCGCTTTTTTGCCAACAGTCTTTCCTGCAAAAGCTTCGCCCATGCATGCGCCAATGGTAAAATGGGTAAGAGAGTCCATGGTGGTTTATATTGATAGTAGTATTAGGTATAACAGTCTACATATTTACAACTAATTTTTTCTACAATCAAATCTACCTGAGTTTTTTTGTAAGCCCCGATAAGTTTTTTATTTATTGTGGGCAATTAACAACGGCAGTTTACATTCTTTCAGTAATGTGTCGGCCATACTTTCTCTAAACCAACGGCTTACCGTTCCTCTCCTGTAGGCTCCCAATACCACCAATGTGTTGCTGGTTTGTTGTTTCAGTATTTTTGCAATTTCCTCTTCGGCCCAGCCTTTTATAACCGTATAGGTTGCCTTTGGAAAATGCCGTTTCATAAACTCTTTCATTAGTTTGTTATCTGGCACATGTAGCGAACTTTCCGGTGTTTTTACAGAAATTACTTCTGTATTTAAGGTATCCAATTGAGGTAGTAAATAACTAAACATTTTTATTGCATGTACTGATGAAGGTTCGCCATCAAACAACAGTATAATCTTTTCTATCGGTGTATATTTTTGCGGTACAATCATCACAGGGCATTGTGCATCTGTTAATAAATCCCGTATAAACCGGGTGGGTAATTTTTCGGTATAATGTGATAGCGTTTCCTTTGCATTTATAATCAATAAGTCGGTATAAATACTTTCATGTTTTAATTCTTGTAAGGCAATATTGTGGTTGTGGTGTATAGCATATTCGAGGCCTAGTTTTTGACAAGCTTTATCAAAGTTTGCTGCTGCAGCAGCACGGGTGGTCTTATCTTGTGACTCCAGCTTTTTTAACTTATCTTCTGATACACCTTCTTTGGCTATAAGGTCATAGATTTTGTAACTGGTGTATAAGGAGTCGTCAAGAAAAACACCGACCAGGTAGGTGTTAGTTTGCTTTGCAATATTAATGGCATAATCCCTGGTGCTTTCAGCATATTTTAAACCATCAAATGCAGCGATAATTTTTTTCATAATAATGTTTTAAAAGTACAATCATTTATTTTATGTAGTCAATTTTTTTAAATTATTGAAGGTGCTATCAATTTTATACAACGGTAACCCAATCACCATTTATTTGTGTGCAATAAATACCGGCAACCGGTGGCTTGCAATAATATCTTTAATAAAACTATTTTTTATTAACTGTGATAAACCGGAACGACTATAAGATCCACTCACCAGCATGGCCGATTTTTTATCCATAACCCAGCCACTAAATTCTTTTTTTGGATTCACTGATAATTTTAAAAGAGAGAGATCACTAAAGTGTCTTGCAACCAACTCCTCCATTTGTATTTTATCAGGGAAGTCTGCACCTGGTATATTATTGGCATATACAAGCAGTGTTGGTATATTGGTTAATTCAGGAAACAGGTAAGCAAATTGTTTGATGGCGTATACAGCTTCTTCACTGCCATCATAAGCCAAAATAATGCTTTCAGGAAAATTGAATTTCTCCGGTACCAGCAACACAGGACAGGCAACATCATGGAGCGCATCCCGTAAATAATCATTTGGGCTATTGGTGCCCATATTTTTATAAAATATTTCACTCCCTAAAATAAGCAGGTCGGCATAACAACTTTCCTTTTTTAATTCAGGCAGTGCTAAGTCAAAAAAGTCTTTATGCACCCTGTAATCAATACCATTGCCCTGGCAAAGTTTTTCAAAATGGGCAATATTTTTTTCTACCTGTTCTGAATTATCTTTTTGCAGTTGCGGTATAAAAGTTACACCAATACCATCAGTATAGCTCCATAAATTGGCTAATTCTGCCTGCGGTAAAAATATACCGGTAAGTAAAACAGGTTGCAATTCATGTAACTTTCTGGCAAATTCAAATGCTCCTTCAGAGAAGCGGGTTCCGTCAAATGCAAGGAGAATCTTTTTCATAAAAAATTATTTGTTGTAACAGGTATATACCACATTACAATATAAAAATAATTGAATGGATAAAAGAATAAAATGATGTAAAAAGGGTAGGACTGTGATTTTGATCAGGTTAATAAAATGGTTGAAATGGGCGACTCCTTACTTAATGAAACCAATATACTTATAAGCCCATAGTAAAAAAATATTTATCCAAAAGAAGGAAGTAACTTAATCTCGTTGCGGTATAAAATTATTTTCTTGCTGTTCTCTAATTGCTTGAGTAATCTTGATACCACCACTCTTGAAGTTGCCAGTTCATCCGCAATTAAATAATGCGAAGCCTTGATAACGCTGGAACCGGAGAGGCGTTGCTTTTCTTTAAGGTAAGCCACCAGGCGTTCATCCAGCTTGTGAAAGGCGATGCTTTCAATAGATTTCAGCAGCTCCAAAAAGCGCTCATTAAAGCTACGCATGATGTAATTTTTCCAACCTGGATATTTACACAACCATTCATCTAGTTTTATATGCGGGATAGCTACCAGTTCAACCTCCTCTTCTGCAATCGCTTTTACCTCACTTTTTTTTGCTTCCACGCAACAACTGTAAGCCATTGAGCAACTTTCGTAGCTGGATAGATAATACAATAAAATTTCATTGCCATTTTCATCCAGCCGGAATACTTTTACGGTTCCCTTTATAATCAACGGCATCATACGGATGTACTTTCCATAATCCATAATGACATCGCCCTCTTTAAAATATTTTACTTCTCCAAACTGTTGAATTTCTTTTACCAATGCAGGCTCAAAGAT
>JAYWAU010000196.1:0-5085 GCA_043782265.1 Ferruginibacter sp.
GGCAGCAAAAAGATGAGCCATAAATGTTGCCAGCGCATAACAGTAACTACATCTAACAGCCATAAAAAAAAGGCTACCAATAACCCAACTGAAATTGAAACCGGGAAAATAATTGCCGACCAGCGAAGCAATTGTTTGGCAATATTAATTTGATCTTGAAAATATTTTGCGTTATTCATCCTACAAATAGTTTACCCGTAATAAAATAATTACCATTTGTAGGCGCCATTAGTTCCGATAAGGATCGGAGCGGTTAAATAGGAAGACACCATTTCCTTTGATATTCAAAATTAAGGGTTGATTTTAAAATAGATGAAATTATTTTTATTGATGCACGCAGTTTTAAAAAATGAAAAACATGCAGAAGTACCATTGAATATATTTCTGAAGTGCGGTTAACAAATTATTATCACCATTTTCTCTTAGCTTTATCAAAATTTGAACTGATGAATAAAATTGTTTTATATATCTTTTTTTGCTTATCAGGAAACTTTACGATTGCACAAACAAAGGCTCCCCTGTTAACCGCAAGGCAAGGGGATCTTCCTCCTTTTAGCATCACTAAAGTGCCCGATAGCAGCAGGTTTGAAAAGGCCAATCTTCAAAAAAACAAAGCCGTTATAATCATGGTGTTTAGTCCTGATTGCGACCATTGCCAGCATAAAGTAAAAGAAATACAGACCAATATTAAATTGTTTAAAAATATACAGATTGTAATGGTTTCTAATCTCGGTTATGATTATATCAACCGTTTTTATAAGGAATTCAATATGGCTAAATATCCAGGCATTATTATGGGTATGGATTATAGGTACATGATAGGTAATTTCTTTACTATTGGCTCTGTACCTGCAATTTTTCTATACAATAAAAGTGGAAAATTTGTAAAGGCATTTGACCGGGATGTTCCGGTGCAAAAAATTCCCGCAGCTTTATAGATAGCCTGTAAATTTTTTATATAAAAGTGATGAAAGAAGTTGAATAAAAATCCTTCTAAAATAAATTTTCAACCTTTAAATTTTTTCTCTCACTAATATGTCAAGGGTATAAAAAATATTTTCTTACTGATAACCGAAAATAATTAACCTGATGCTTTTATTTATTGCAATTATTTTTCTTCTTATAATCACTGTATATCTTTTTTTACAGGAACCAAAATTCGGGAAAAAATCTATCGGCGAAAGACTCGAAAAAATTAAACAATCTCCCAACTATAAAGACGGACAATTTCAAAATTTAAGTCATACGCCCGATATAACAGAGGGAGCCAATTATTTTACGGTGCTGAAAGAATTCTTTTTTGGTAAAAGCAAAAGAAACAAACCTGCCAGCAGCCTGCCTTCGGGAAAATCAAATTTATTAAGCTTGCAACCTGATGAAAACAAAATTGTTTGGTTTGGCCACTCCTCCTATTTTATGCAGGTAGATGGTAAGCGCATTTTAGTTGATCCCGTGTTAAGCGGCAGTGCATCTCCTATTCGTTTTACTACTACCAGTTACAAAGGAAGCGATGTGTATACACCAGCTGATTTTCCTGTCATTGATTACCTGTTCATCACACACGATCACTGGGACCATATGGATTATTCAACCATATTAAAACTAAAGCCAAAGATTAAAACAATCATCACCGGTTTGGGTACCGGTGCCCATTTGGAGCATTGGGGATTTGATACCAACAATATCATAGAAAAAGATTGGAACGAAACCATCCAGTTAGAAAATGGCTTTACTGTAAATACCACACCCGGAAGACATTTCTCTGGCCGTGGAATAAAAAGGAATCTTGCTTTATGGATGTCATTCGTGTTAACTACGCCCACTATGAAAATATTTATCGGTGGCGATTCAGGATACGACAGCCACTTTAAAACCATCGGCGATGCGTATGGCCCCTTTGATATTGCAATTTTAGAATGCGGCCAATACAACCGCTATTGGAAATATATTCATATGATGCCCGAAGAAGTGGTACAGGCAGGTATCGACCTTCAAACAAAAATACTTTTTCCTGTACACTGGGGTAAGTTCTCTTTATCATTACACGCCTGGGATGAGCCTGTGACAAGGGTTACAGCAGAAGCCAACAAAAAAAATATCAAGATTATTACGCCAATGATTGGCGAAGCGGTTGACCTGAAGGCCCCTGCACCTTCAATCCCATGGTGGGAAAATATTGACTGAAGAGAAGGTGATGAAGGTATTAGCACTTCAATCTCAGCAAATACATTTACAGGTGTAAGTTTTACCTAAGCAGCAAGCCCGAAGGGCTTAATATGAGTAACCCCGGGTGCAACCCGGGGGATAGCAGACACAGAACACTACTCATCCTGCCACTAGTACCGGCAGGGGGTTGAAGATAACCCCTACAAAAAATACTTCTCATAAAACTCAATATCATTCTCCAACAACAAGCGCTTAAACTCATCATAAAATGTTTCAACTTTATGATGTTCCTTTTGATTCTTCACATAATTGATGATCATATCTTTTTCCCTAACGGAATAAGTGAAGGCACCATACCCATCCTGCCAGCCCTCAAATTCCGGAAAAAGACCACTTTCCTTCATCCATAAATTACTGGCTACTTTTATATCTTTTACATAATCACTCAGGCATACAGAAGGATGCAGGTCAGACATGATATGGATATGGTCTTCAATACCATTGATGCGATAGAGTTTACATTTCTTGTTTTTAATAATACCATAGATGTATTTGTACAATTCAATATCATGTGCTTCATTAATAGTTGGCTGTCGGTATTTGGTGCCGAAAACAATCTGGTAATAGATCTGGCGATAGGTGCTCATAAGGGAAAGTATTTAACTGGTTATAAAAAATGTTGAAGATCAGGCCTATATCTAACCATCAATACCTTATTGCAGGCTTATTACATTAAACCCTTTCAGGGTTAGTACGTCAATTCTATCAAATAACCACCGGTTGCACCAGTGGTTATTCATATTAAGCCCTTCGGGCTGCCGGTTGCAATAGTTAAAACAATTACTTAAAACTATGGCGAAAAATAGAAATAAACTCCGGCACATCAAAATATTGTAACCATATAATTGTGCTACCTTGTTTTTACCTACTTTAGCAAAGCAAAAAATTATGCCATACCACAACGCCTTTAACATGAAAAAAACGATCGCTTTATTATTAGCCTGTATACTTTTTATGGCTGCTGCCATGGCCAATATCACTCTGCCAAAAATATTTGGCGATAACATGGTATTGCAACGCAACAAGCCCATCAGCATTTGGGGCTGGGCTGCACCTAACGAAAAAGTAAGTGTGCAATTCAATAAGCAAATAAAAACTACCGTTGCAGATAAAGCTGGTAAATGGCAACTGCTTTTAGCAGCAGAAAATGCAGGGGGGCCATTTCAATTAGCTGTAAAAGGAATCAATGAAGTAACCATAAAAAATATACTGGTTGGCGAAGTATGGGTTTGCAGCGGACAATCCAATATGGAAATGCCCATTGCAGGCTGGGGTAAAATTGACAATTATCAAAACGAAATTAGTGCGGCCGACTTTTCACAAATAAGACATATCAAAGTACCCAACACCATCAGCACCAAATTAAAAGAGGATATCAGTGGTGGCGAATGGCAGGTGTGCAGTCCGGCCACGGCGGGTGATTTTTCTGCAACCGCTTATTTCTTTGCCAGAGACCTTTACAACAAATTAAAAGTACCCATTGGCCTCATCAATACTTCCTGGGGCGGTACCATGTCTGAGACCTGGACGAGTGAAAAAGCATTTTCGCAAAGCCCGGAATTAAACTATGTAGCCACTGCTATGAAAAACAGCGATATAGAATCAGCTATGAAAAAACGTGGTGAAGCTATACTGAAAAATATTGAAAAACTGCAAGGCAGTTTTGATAACAATGCTAATACAACCGACTGGAAAAATAATGATTTTGATGATAGCAAATGGCCGCTAATGCAATTGCCCGGCCTTTGGGAAAACCAGGGCCTGCCAGATTTAGATGGCACAGTTTGGTTTAGAAAAAATATAACGATAGCAGATGAAGATGCTGGCAAAGCTGCGGTGCTAAGCTTGTCAATGATTGATGACAATGAAGAAACTTATTTAAATGGTATGCTGGTTGGCAGCACGGCTGGATATAATATTCAAAGAAAATATTCCATTGCTGCGGGCATCCTAAAAGCAGGCAAAAATATTATTGCCGTAAAAGTGGGCGATACTGGTGGTGGTGGTGGCATTTATGGTGTTGCAACAGACATGAAATTAACCATTGACAATAAAGAACAATCACTTGCAGGTGACTGGGGATTCAGGATTGCCAGTATGCCTGCCTCTGCTACTTCAATTGGACCAAATGATTACCCCAGCCTGTTGTTCAACGCCATGTTGTACCCGTTGGTGCAATACAGTATCCGTGGTGCTATCTGGTACCAGGGCGAAACCAATGCAGGCCGTGCATACCAGTACCGCACTGCTTTTCCTTTAATGATCAGCGATTGGAGGCAACATTTTAAACAGGGTAATTTTCCTTTTTTGTTTGTGCAGCTATCAACTTTCGGTTCTGCTGAAGCCAACAGCAAAAACGGCAGCGACTGGGCCGAATTGAGAGAAGCGCAGGCCATGACATTGCGTTTACCCAATACTGGTATGGCAGTAATTACCGACATCGGTAACCCCGCTGACATACACCCAAAAAACAAACAGGATGTTGGCAAGCGCCTTGCTTCCATTGCCTTGCATGATGTGTACCGTAAACCCGGCGAATATACCGGCCCCATCTATCAATCTATGAAAGTTACGGGCAACAAAGTGGCATTAACATTTACACACATAGGCAACGGCTTGATGACAAAAGACAACTCCGGCAACATCGGTGGTTTTGAAATTGCCGGTGCTGATAAACAATTTCATGCAGCCAATGCCTCAATTGAAAACAATAAAATTATTGTAGTTGCTGACGGTGTTTCGCAACCTGTAGCTGTGCGCTACAACTGGGCCAACGATGCCTCAGCAGGCAACCTGTTTAATAAAGAAAAATTTCCGGCAGCCCCTTTTCGTACTGATAGCTGGGAAGGTATTACAGTG
>JAYWAU010000197.1:0-5077 GCA_043782265.1 Ferruginibacter sp.
TGCCGGCGTTATAATCAAGCGCAGATTGCCATGCGGCATCCCGGGCAATGTTCATCGAAAAGCCTGCGAGATCATTTTCAAACTTACCCATATTTAATTTACTGATGAGTTTGCTCAACGGCCACATGCTGAATAAACTGGTTTTAACTTCGTTGATAAGATCGCACAACACCGTATTGATTTTGTTGAAATCGGTATGGATATTTCCAATGGTGGCACCAGGTGAAACTGTTGCTGCGGCTATGCCAAGATCAAGTCCAATGTGCGCATTCATACCCAGCAACAGGTGATGCATTACCATCGGCTGCCAGGTGTTGCAGGCATCAAAAGCAAATTGCCAGCAGGCGGAGCATTTTTTGTGTTCAGTATACTCCTGGTAAGCGTCCAGGTAGCGACAGGCGAAAACTACATCCAGTTTTTCCATTCTATCGTTGTCGTCAAAGTAGCCTGCTTTAATTTTATTGTATACAGCAATAGTTACTTTTTTGTACAAGGCTGCAAAATAGCCGACTCTGTTGTTTTCAGCTTCTGCCTTAGCAACAATAGATGTCAGCTGGTCAATTACTTCAACAATGGTAGTAACAGGCATTTTTAATGTTGAAATTAGAATTCTTTTTGTTGATATTATGTTGGAAGTATAATCGTTCCTAGCCTTTGTAGGCGGCGAGTCCTGCAACTTATGCTGGGTGGGTGATTAAAATAATTTGTGCAACGACATCGCCTGAGAAATTTTTGAATAGGAGATTTAGAGCGGAAAAAATTAGTGAATCATTTTATATTTTAGGCTAAGTGGGAGCCACCTCTTTGTAATACCAAAGTAGCGTAGCATTTGCTTCATAGGAGCATCCTCTTAATTCTCTGGCAAAACGCTTTGATAATATAAACCTACGACCTTAACAAAAAAAGAAAATAGGCAGCGAGTGCAAAACCAGCTATTAACGCAAGGTATCCCCATAAATAATTGTGCTTGATTTTATACCACATAATCCAACCGCTAAAAGATAAAAAGATAAGCCCTAATGCAACTGCATCCATCGAAAACCTCCATACCCGGGTAAGTAACCAGTTTGGCTCAACATCAGGATGATCCCTGTTGGCACCGTTGAAGGTATGAAGCGTTCTGATCTTACCCCAAATATTATAGGAAAGTTCCTTTTGAATACCTACTCCTCTTTTAAAATCGGCGTGAATGTTACTAACATGCCCCGGATAAGAAACACTGAAATCAACGCTGTCACTTGTCATCCTGACATTATTTACTTCACCTGAAATTTTTAATTGAGACAAAATACTTTTCAATTTCTCAAGGCTATCCAAACCCGCAGGAAGGCTGACAGCTGTTTCGGTTGTCTTCTCTTTTCTCTCGTCCCAAAAACTGGTAAACTTCCAGTCCCCATGATTTAAAAGTAATCCGGAAAATGAAAATAACCATATAAACAGCACCAGGAATAATCCGACGTAGATGTGCAGGCGGCGGTTTGACCAGGTAAGTTTTTTAATCAGCGTTTTGTAATTCATCCTAAAATAAATAATAAAAGTCCTGTAAAAATTATTGCTCCAAAAACAATGGCCAGCCATCCTAATTTTCTTTCTGCTTTTAGAAAATACCATAAAAAAATACCACTGGCAGAAAGAAATAATAGCAGGTAAACTACCATGTCAGCCAACACCCGCCAGTTCTTCATGAATGCGGCATTGCCACGAAGTTTTGTATTGTGTGGTCCCGGCATTTTATGAAGGTAATTGGTGGCTCTTAAAGCGCCCTCTTCCTCTCTTGTAATTAATACGTCGTTAGTGTGCTTGTCTACTTCAATCTTTGTTCTTACACCCGGCAACGTTACGGGAAAAGAAATATGATCATCATTTTGTGATATAAAATCTATCTCGCCTTTGATCCCCAGTTTTTGTATAATCCCTTTGGCTGTTTGCAGATCAGTTGAATCATAAGGAATTTTATCAAGACGGGTTTTGACAACCGGTAAATGCTTAACAGGATTGATGCTGTTAACAAAGTCAGTATGGTTTAACACCAGCACACTTATACTGAAAATAAGCACAAACGGACTGACGAATAAACCAACGTATAAATGAAGGGTGCGAATGGGAGGATAGTATTTTTTCATTCTTCTTAAACGGCAGCAATATTTTCTTGTAGTGCTTGAAACAAAAATAGCTAAATCAGAGATACCAATTGCTTATAATTTAGTGTGTCGGCGGTGCTTTTACAACTTGTGTCCCGGCCTTTCACAGCTTACAATAAAACAGGGATTTCACTTGCGAAAAACCCGGGGATATGCAATAAATATTTTTCCGTTTGCAACAATGGCAGTAAGGTAAAAACTTTTATTGTGAAAATGCAGGATAACATGGAGGTGATCTGGCATAATTGCATACGCAACAACATCCGCATCATACTCATTTTTATAATAGCAAACCATTTATACAACATGTCATATGCATTCACCAATTCAAAGAAAGGCATCTATTCAATACAGGTGAATGTGATAAAATAAGTGGAAATAGTATTAGGGTATTTTAGCCTTATTGCCAGTGGATAGAGCTAATAAAAAGGAAGTGTGATTGCAAATTATTGGTTACTCTCTTTGTCGGGGTTTCACGGTTCCAGCTTTACAATTGGAGGTGCCAGTAGTGAAAACTAGGACTGAAGGTAACAGAACACACCGGTTATAAAAAAACCTAAGTGAAACAGCGTCACCAGGTTTACAATGTGGCTTGCTTCTTGTTTATTTATTTTTAAAACAAGCATTAATGAAACATTTATTTTTATGCATTTCGCTATTGGCTGCGTATTGCCTCCAGGCTCAAAAGACTAATCAATGCGGTTTTATCATTCCACCCCGCAGTTTATCTTCTAACTTTCAATCGGTTTATGAAGCAGGGGCCTATGTAAACAGGATGCTTGATAGCATTAACTGGAAAGAAAATTTTAATCTGCAGGAACAGGAAGGTATCAACAATGCCTATGCCACCATCATTCGTAACCAGCGGTATATTGTTTATGATAATGGTTTTTTGGAAAACCTGGACAGCTATGCACACACAAAATGGGCATCGCTGAGCGTCATGGCCCACGAAATGGGGCACCATTACCGCAACCACGTAGTTGATGGCACTGGAAGTACGCCTGCCAAAGAATTAGAGGCCGATTATTTTTCGGGCTATGTGATGGCAAAAATGGGGGCAAGCCTGGATGAAGCCAGAGCAGCCATGCAATCCATTGCTTCCGAACAGGCCAGTGCCACACATCCTGCCAAGACTAACAGGCTTAATGCCATCAGCAAGGGCTGGAACTATGCCTACGGAACAGGCGGGCAGGAAAATAATGGCAATACAGGAACGGCACCACAACCACAGCAAAATCCACCACCGGGTAGCAACGATGCATCCTGGATTTACCTGTCATTGTATGGCAACAGCGACATGACGGTGTACCTGTCTGACGATAACAAAACTTTTTCGCCGGTGGAACTAAAAACAACACAGCCCTTTGTGTTTAAGTTTGAAATTTATAATTATGGCTGGATGCGGTTTAGCAACAATGCAAATGCAAAACGCTACCAGTTGTTGCACGGGAAGGATTATGCCATCATCTGGAGCCGAAGGAGCAACACCTGGGTAATAACTCCAGTGCCATAATGCTGCACTGCAACATTGTAAGTTTGAAAAAACGCTTCTTAAAGAACAGCCTATCATCAATGAGGCGATTATTTTGCAGGTCGTTTTAAAGCGTCAGAACTTTACTAATAGCTGTTAATAAAAGGTTGACCGAATGCAATTAGTAACAAGAAGGCACAGGAGAAGGATACTTGCGCAAGATGGGCGGAAGAAATTAATGAATCATTTTATATTTTAGGCTTTGTGGGAGCCACCTCTTTGTAATACCAAAGTAGCTTAGCATTTGCTCCATAGGAGCATCCTCTTGTTTCAAATGATTAGTAACGTCCGGCAACAGGACAGAGTCCTGCGCCAGACGGGTGCAATGATAGCTCATGAGTTGGTTAAATTATTGGAATTTTAATTCCAGGGCGAGTCGCTTCACGCCAAACTTTCGATGTGAATTAGCTTGCTGAAAGACTCGCCGCAAACCAAACACCATAGCACATAAATTGACGTGCCCAGCCCTGATAAGGGGCTAGGCCTGCAGCTTATGCTGGTTGTTTGATTGTAATAATTTGTGCAGAGACATCGTCTGGGAAGTTTTTGAATTGGAGACTCAGAGCGGAAGAAAGTTTTTGTATGGGAAACTCAGAACGGAAGAAATTATCAAGTGCTAACAGCCAACCCGATCATTTAACAAACAATGACAAAATCAGCACCCCCAGCAAACCCACAACCGACACAATAGTATCCATTATTGACCAGGACTTAATCGTGTCTTTTAATGATAGCTGAAAATATTCCCTGAACAACCAAAACCCGGTATCGTTTACATGCGAAAACATCATGCTGCCTGCTCCGATAGAAAGCACCATTAATTCCGGACTGGCAGCATGGCCGGCCATCATCGGTACGATAAAGCCCGCCGTGGTGATACCCGCTACGGTGGATGATCCCACACATACACGAATGACCGCTGCAATGCTCCATCCAAGCACATAAATATTCATGGATGAGTGAGACATATAATCTGCCAGCGTTTGCGATACACCCCCATCAGTTAAAATTTGTTTTAAAGCACCTGCACCACCAAAAATTAATAGTAAGCCTGCCACGTCCTTTATACTTTCGCCCAGCCTGGTAGCAATTACATTCCGGTCGTTTCCCTGTTTTACTATTACATAAAACAAACCGAGTAATACAGTTATTAAAAGACTATTGGTGGCGTTGCCGATAAACTGGAAAAAATGAAAAGGCCAACTGTTGTTTGGAACAACAGCCGTCAACACGGTGCCAAGACTGATTAACACTACAGGCAACAGCACAATAGTAAAACTCATAAACACAGAGGGTAATTTAGTAACGACGCCTTCTTTGGCCACAAAGGAATCGTTTGGCGCTGTAGTAATATTCTTTACAACATTGCCCCACAAAATGCCCGACACTAATATCGCAGGAA
>JAYWAU010000198.1:0-5074 GCA_043782265.1 Ferruginibacter sp.
TTACCTGCGCAGGTAGACATCACAGAGAAAAACCTGGTATGGAATGAACTCTCCAAACGGTCTGCTGGTTTTGATTTTAGCAAAGAGGATCGTGTGCCGGATATGGAATTTAGTGAAGTAATATGGAAAGGAGTAAAGGGCCTGCAATCAACCATGCCTGCACCTAAACGGGCTGCCTTTATAAAAGTACCTGCAAAAGAAGATGATTAAAAGGTGAAGCAAAAGGCTTTTTATTTCAATTAAAACAGCATTGAAGTTTAATTAAATAGAAGATAAACTTTTCGTAAAGTAACAAGCTCCCTGAGCTCAAAGAGTATTTTTGATTAAAGGCTAAATGAAGATTTGAAAGTATAAATATCTAGTTAATATATGAAGTGCCATTCTCTCTCTTGCACAGTTGGGAGAAGAAAGAAGAGGCTAATCACATCAAACGTTTGCAACCAAAATTATCGCAACCCGAACCCATCCTTCGCTAAAAGGCTTAATTTTACTGGAGTTGTAAACAGTCATGTTATTATTGGTTCAATGATCAATAACGCAGGCTTATAATTTAAAAGAATGTCAGCAGAACACCAGCGGTTAGCAGTTAATTATAAAAAACCTATTCCCCTTGAGCAATGGGGCCCATATTTAAGCGAAAGGCAATGGGGCACTGTAAGAGAAGATTACGGGTATCATGGCGATGCCTGGGGCTACCTCCCTTTCGATCAATCACACTTTAGAACCTATCGCTGGGGCGAAGACGGCATTGCGGGTATCTCTGATTATTTTCAGAACCTTTGCTTTGCTGTAGCATTTTGGAATGGCAAAGATAAAATTTTAAAAGAGCGGCTTTTTGGGCTGGGTAATTACGAGGGCAATCATGGAGAAGATGTAAAGGAATTGTATTACTACCAGGATAATATTCCTACGCATTATTACATGGAATATTTATATAAATATCCACAGAATGAATTTCCCTACGAAGACCTTAAAGCTACCAACCGTGGCCGTACTATGGTTGATCCTGAATATGAAATACTCGATACTGGCGTATTTGACAAGGATGAATACTTCGATATAAACATTACCTATGCCAAACAAAATCCGCAGGATATTTATATTAAAATTGACATTACCAACAGGGGTACAAAAACGGCTCCCATAACAGTATTGCCTACCCTGTGGTTTTACAACCGCTGGGCCTACACGCCCGATGAACCAAAGCCAACACTTACCTGGCTAAGCAAAACAGCGGTAAAAGCATATCACCGAAGGTTGGGTAGTTATTATTTTTATTTTCAGTATCCTGATGATTGCCTGTTTACAGAAAACGAAACCAATCAGCAAAAAACAACCGGCGTAGCTAATGAAACTCCTTTTGTAAAAGATGCTTTTCATGATGCCATTATTGATGGTACCAATATTAAAAAACTACGGGCTAAAAAAGAAGGTACCAAATTTTCGCCGGTTTATAAATTATCGGTTAAAGGTGGCGAAACAAAAACCATTTATTGCAGGCTCACCAGCAGGGCAGATGACAAACCCTTTACCAATGGCTTCAAAAATTTATTTACTGTCAGAAAACAGGAAGCAGATGATTTTTACAAGACCATTCTGCCCGATAATATATCCGACGACCTGAGGAACATTCAGCGCAAAGCATTGGCAGGTATGTTATGGAGCAAACAATATTACCATTACGATGTGGAACGCTGGCTCAATACAAGCGATGGCATTACGCCTGTAAATGATGGTAAAAAAACAGGCCGCAATAATGACTGGACCCATTTAAAAAACCAGGATGTAATTGCTATGCCTGACAAGTGGGAGTATCCCTGGTATGCAGCATGGGACCTTGCTTTTCATTGTATCTCCTTGGTGATGGTAGACCCTGAATTTGCCAAGAACCAGTTGCTGCTAATGATGCGTGAATGGTACATGAAACCAGATGGACAATTACCTGCATACGAATGGAATTTCAGTGATGTTAATCCGCCGGTGCATGCATGGTCAGCATTGGAAGTATATCGCATTGAAAAAGAAACCTGTGGTACGGGCGATATTAATTTTCTTAAAAAAGTATTTCAAAAATTGCTCATCAATTTTACCTGGTGGATCAACAGAAAAGACCGCAACGGCAATAACATTTTTGAAGGAGGCTTTTTGGGGCTTGATAATATTGGCGTGTTTAACCGTAGTCATAACCTAAGCGACGATATGCAACTGGAGCAGGCCGATGGCACGAGCTGGATGGGTATGTATGCTTTGAACATGATGGATATGGCGCTGGAAATAGCCAAACATGATATTGCTTTTGAAGACATGGCCACCAAATTTTTTGAGCATTTTGTATTGATTGCGGAAGCACTTAACAGCCATAGCCTTTGGAACGAAGAAGATAAATTTTATTATGATGCCTTGCGTATAGCTGGTGCTGACCCCATGCCATTGCGTATACAAAGCATCGTAGGTTTAACCGGTTTGTTTGCAGTAAGCATAATGGATACTGAAGTATTTAAACGCCTGCCCGATTTTAAAAAACGCATTGAGTGGTTTGAAAATTACAGGCAAAAGAATGACCGTTTTTGGCCTAACGAAGAACATGGTGATGGCGAAGAAATATTGATCTCTCTGGTTAAAAAAGACAGGCTGATTCATTTGCTGAACCGCATGCTGAACGAAGACGAATTTTTATCAGACGGTGGCATCAGGGCACTTTCAAAATACCATGCAGCACATCCTTACTCGGTAACAATCCAGGGAACCAAATATGAAATTCAATACGATCCCGGTGACTCAACCAGTAACCTTTTTGGTGGCAACAGTAATTGGCGTGGCCCTGTGTGGATGCCCATCAACTATCTCATTATTCGCTCGATAAAAAAGTATGGCGAATTTTATGGCGACAACCTGAAAGTGGAATGCCCTGTGGGATCTGGCAATATGTTAAACCTGGTAGATGTTTCAAAAGTATTAACAGAAAGAATTGTGAGCCTGCTGGCGCTGAATGGAAAAGGCGAACGTAAATTAAACGGTGATCAAAACTGGTTTTATAAAAAACCGGGCAACGAAGAGCTGGTATTGTTTTACGAATATTTTCATGGCGATACAGGCAGGGGGTTAGGCGCAAGTCACCAAACAGGCTGGACCTCACTGGTGGCCGACCTGATAGGTGGTTGCGAAGTAAAGAAAGATGAATGGAAAGAAGGAACCGGCCATGAGATTTTTGTTGATGAAGATGAGGAGGACGACGTGTGATAATTTCTTTTTGTACAAATAAAAAATTACTTTTTACCCAGCTAATAGGAAGTGAAGCCAGCAATTCAGACAGCATGTAATAAGTTGCTTAGAATAATATACATACTTACTGCTGATTGAAATTTTGACTCTTTACCTGAAATTTTTTCTCTGTTTCCCGACAAATTTTCAGCTTTTTATACCTGCAATTTCATTGGCATTTGAGTTGTTGTACTATTTCTACATATTATTAACCAATTAAAAAAGGAGGTTTTTATGACACTTTTAAGAAGAAACGGAAGCCTGTTAAATCAACTACCAACACTTTTTGATGACTTTATTAATCGAGACAATTTTAATTGGAGAATATCAAATTTCTCTAACACCAACACCACAATTCCCGCAGTAAATATCAAAGAAACTGCAGACAGTTACAAAGTGGAAGTTGCCGCTCCCGGAATGACTAAAAATGATTTTAAGGTAGCGCTGGAAGGAGACTTATTGACAATCAGTTCTGAAAAAAGTGAACAACAGGAAGAAGCCGAAAATCAAAAATTTACACGTAGGGAATTTAGTTACCAGGCCTTTGAACGCTCATTTACTTTACACAAAGAAGTAGTTGATATAGATAAAATTGAGGCCAAATACGAAGATGGTGTACTTAGCTTACTGATTCCTAAAAAAGAAGAAGTTAAGGTAAAAGCACCAAGGTTAATTAATATTAATTAACCTATCTGTTGATTCCTGTTTAATAAAAAAGTTGCTTTAACAAAAGCAACTTTTTTATTAAATTTCTTTTTTATAATCTTTAATCTTCCACAGTCATCCAGTAATCCCTGGGATAAATCCTGTACAGTTTTGTATCAGCGCCATCTTTAGATTGTAAATATGTTTCATAGGCAGCCATCTGCTTTTCGGCACCTATTACATAATTGCTTACGTCTTGCACATCCTTCATTTTAGCGCCGTAGCCCGGTAATATTTTTTCGTATACTTCATCTTTGCATTTGTATACTTCGTTCATCAGGCCGGGTATTTTACGCAGGCGCAATACGGCTTTTCGAAAATTGCTGATCACCGTTGGGGTAAGTCCATCTGTAATATCGGCAGCCATTGCTTCGCCCCTGGCTTCGTAATCAGCCGAGGAGCGGTTGGCACTTACCGCCAGTGAAAAAATGTATTCACTCATGGCCGGGTCGTTCGGTGTTTTCTTAATTTCATCAATCACAAAACTGAGCGTTTGCGGTAACAAAGGCGTACGTTCGGCATAATACCTAAAGCTACCTCCGGAAGGAGAGCAGCCCACACCGGTACTGTACGACAAGCCTGCACCGGTTGTTTTTGTATACACACTTTGTTTACCGCCACCGGCGAATAATTGCGCTGCCAAAAACTGTAGTAACTTTTCACGGCTGGTATCGGCATAGGTCAACAACTTAACGGCATTGATAAACACACCCGTAGATGAATTGGAATTAATAAGCCCGACGTACACAGGTTTTTCGGTAGTAGACAGTCTTTGTTTCAATCGTTCATCAATCATTTTTTTATTGGCGTAGTTTACCCGTGTAACGTTCTCTTTGGAAAGTCCGTCAAGCAGGCTGCTGATATTTTTTTGCAGTGCCACCTGCGAGGCACCCGAGCTTGTGATAAACATTCTTGCGTTGGCGGAATGCAACAGCATCTTTCTTACTTCATTCAAATCAGCCAATGTTTTTTCGGGTGTTTGCAACAGGTCATGTTTCATTTGTTTGCAAAGGTATTTCCAGTCTGTAATAAGCGATGCATCGGGTATATCGCCCATCACCTGGTCAAGGTCCTTAGCTGCTTCGGTAATTGTTTTTTTTGCAGTTGA
>JAYWAU010000199.1:0-5070 GCA_043782265.1 Ferruginibacter sp.
CACCAACTGAGCCTTCTTCAACAGATAAATTATTAACAGAAATAAGGGACGCCCTAAAAAAATAATATACTATTAATTAATTTTAAGGCGGCTTACCTAAAATGGGATGGCCGCCGTTTTATTTTAATTCAAACCAAAATGAAAAAAATCATTTCCCTCTTGGTAATACTATTAGTTGGCCATCAAATTTATGCACAGGATGCTGCAGTTAAAGATTTAAAAACGGCCCCTGCAAAAGAAATTAAAATAGACACAGCTTATAAGCCGGATAAAAAAGGCTGGGTAAAAGGTGCAAACATTAGCCTTAGTTTAACACAGGTAAGTAATAGTAATTGGATTGCAGCTGGTGGAGATAAATTTTCTCTTTCTACAGCTGCCGCTTTAAATGCCATTGCTTCAAGAAAATGGGGACAAAAAAGTTGGGATAATCTACTGGATATAAATTATGGATTATTAAATACTACCACGCTCGGAACCAGAAAAATAAATGACCGGCTTGATTTTACCACAAAATTTGGGTACAAACCTAAAAATTGGAAGAATCTCCGGCTCTCTCTGTTAGGACAGTTTAGATCTCAGTTAACTAGCGGCTACGAATATGACTATTTTGGCACAACAGAAAAAAGAAGAAATTCAGGCTTTTTTGCACCCGCATATATTGTTATTGCGCCAGGTGTCGAGTGGACTCCCAATACATGGTTTTCATTATTTGGGTCACCAGTAGCTACAAGATGGACAATTGCCAGCAACGGGCCATATAGCTATGCAGCACCGGGAGGTATTTTTAATGGACATGTTGAAACACCCTTAGCAACTTTGTATGGTTTAGACCCGGCAAATCCAAATAGAGGAGAATTTGGTGCTTTTGTAACTGCTTCGGTAAGAAAAGATATTTTTAAAAATGTCACCTACATTAGTAAGCTTGATCTTTATAGCAACTATCTTAAAAATCCGGCCAATATTGATGTTTTCTGGACCAACCAGTTCAAAATGAAAGTTAATAAATTTCTTCAGGTTAGTTATTCGTTAGATATGTTATATGATGACGATGTAAAAAATCCGGTAGCCCCAACTCATGCTTTGGGTTTACAGGTGTTATCCACATTGGGAGTGGGTTTTGCGTTTAAATTGTAATTCTCTCTCAACTTATTTATACATTTGTCCTCCTTCTAAAACCGGGGGATTTTTTTAACACTTAACCTATTTGATTTGACTAATACTACCTACCAGATAAAGCTGGATCAGTTTGAAGGACCATTCGATCTGTTACTTTTTTTTATTGAAAGAGATGAATTAGACATTTACAATATCCCGATTACAAAAATTACCAATGACTTTTTAGATTTTATTCACCATACTGAAAAACTCAATATTGAACTTAGCAGTGAATTCATTTTATTTATTAGTACGTTAATGCGGATTAAGGCCAAAATGCTAATTCCGCGTAAAGAAATAGATGAACAAGGAAATGAAATTGATCCAAGGCAGGAACTGATTAATAAAATTTTGGAATATAAAAGATTTAAGGAAGCATCAGCAAAAATGGCTGAAATGGAAGAGGTGAGGATGCTGATGTTGAAGCGGGGAAATCTGCAAAGGGAATTATCTCAAATTGGAGAAGAAGCAGGCGAAGGAACGGAAATTCAGGCAGTGACTTTGTTTAAGTTGATGAAGGCTTTTGAAAAAGTTGTGCAAAGGCTTCATGAAAAAAATAATAAACCCGTACATACTGTAGTGCAGTATAACTACACAATGGAAGAAAGCCGGGATTATATGCTAAAAACCTGTCGGGTAGCAAAAAATGCATCTTTCGAAAAAATATTTGAAGTTTGCGAAGACCGGATTCATGCCCTATTTCTCTTTTTGAGTTTACTCGAACTTTCTCAACAAAAATATTTAATCATTGTAACAGGCGAAGGAAGAAATAACTTTATTGTTGAGTACAATGAAAACAGGGACGAAGATACAAGCATTCCGCTCGATTATAATGAGATGACTAGTTTTAACTAATAAGTAACCCCAATTAAAAAGGGAATTTTATTGTAATTATGTCAGTAAATTCAAATGGTATGTTATTTGGTGTTTAAACATCAAATAACATAAAGAAATCATGAAAACAATATTGTACAAAGCTTCCGATAGAGGCAGAGGAGATTATGGATGGTTAAAACCTAATTATTACTTCAGTTTTGGTCAATACCACAATCCTAAGAATATACATTTTGGAGCTCTCAGGGTTTTAAATGATGATTTTATTGCCGGAGGTGGAGCATTCCCAACGCATCCCCACGATAATATGGAAATTATTACCATTCCTTTTACCGGTGCATTAAAACACAAAGACAGTACAAGTGGCCAAGGCATCATTAAAGCAGGTGATGTACAAGTGATGAGCGCCGGAACCGGCGTTCAGCATTCTGAAGCAAATAATTCTCCCACAGAGCCAGTTACTCTATTTCAAATATGGATATTTCCCAAAGAAAATAATATTCAGCCGAGGTATGATCAGAAGACTTTTGACGTGGAAGAAAGAATTAATAAGTGGCAATTTGTAGTTAGTTCAAATGAAATAGATAACGCCTTATGGATAAACCAGGATGCAAGGTTTGCCTTAACTAACTTAAAATCAGGTGCAGCATTAAATTATACCAATGGTTTTAAGGATAATGGTGTCTTTCTGGTAGTAATAAGCGGCACAGTAAAAATTAATGATATTGTTTTAGGAAAAAGAGATGGGCTAGGCATTTCTGAGACAGATAATTTTACGATTACTGCAAACGAAGATTCAGAATTGCTGGCAATAGAAATTCCAATGAACTAATTGGCTATATTGAAAATGGCTTTAGTGAATTGAATCATACAATCTTTATTTAAAATTAAAAAGGAGCATTGTGATAGCAATGCTCCTTTTTAAAATATTAATTCAGTGTTATTTTACAGTTCCCATTTTAGCTTCAATACTAAGTGTTGCGTGTGGCACAGCACGCAAACGTGCTTTATCAATTAATTTACCCGTCACCCTACAGATACCGTACGTTTTATTTTCAATACGCATAATGGCTTTTTCAAGATGGTCGATAAAAGTTATCTGACGGCTCGCCATCTGGCTCAATTGCTCTCTTTCCATACTCAGACTTCCATCTTCCATTGTCATGTAACGGTTGTCACCTTCATCACCGCCCATTTCATCTTTACGGGTAATTAAACCATGTAAGTATGCCAGTTCTTTTTTTGCAGCTTCCAATTTACGTTGAATTAATTCTTTAAATTCAAGTAATTCAGGATCACTATACCGTTGAGTTGGAGCTCCAGGATCTCTTTCTGATTTATCTAAAACAGATTTGGTGAAATCGGGTTGGTATTTTCTTACTGTTTTGGTTGCAATTTTTGGAATTACAACTGGTTTTGGTACTGGCACTTTAATATCTTTTGCTTTTATTTCTGCAACAGGTTTTGCAGGTGCTACAGCCTTTTCCGGCACTGTTTTTTTAATTTCTTCTTTCTTAGCCATAGGTGGTTTAGATGCTGTTTGAACAGCTTTTACGTGTGCAGCTTTTACAGCTACAGGTGTTTTTATAACTTGTTTTGCAACCGGTTTAACAGGTTTTGTAACTACTTTAACTTGTTTTTTAACCGTTTTTGGGATAATGGTTACTTTTTTAGCCGGCACAACTTTCTTAACAGGTGCAGTCTTTTTTGCCGGTGCAGTTTTTTTAACTGGTATAGCTTTTTTAGGAGATACCTTGGCAATCGGTTTTGAAGGTTTAGCAGCAGGCTTTCCTACTTTTTTTGGAATAACCTTTACGATAGCCTTTTTGGGTGCAGCCTTTTTAGCCGACACCACTTTTTTTACAGGCTTTGATGGTTTACTGCCAGAAGTTCGGGCAGTTTTTGCAGCAGGCTTTGCCGCTGCTTTCTTTTTTGTTGCCATACTACTATCCTTGTTTAACTACGTTTACTATTAAGATGGCGTTGTTCACTTCAATTTCAGTGCCGTCATTTAAAACGGGTAAAAAAGCAAGCGAATCTGCCAAAATTTCGGCGCAAATATAACCTTTATATTGAATTAATGAGGGTTGCAATACCTCATTTTCTAACACTGTAACATTTATTCGGTCAGTTAATTCAAAATTGCTGTCCTTTCGGATATTTTGAATTTTATTTACAAATTCTCTTGCGTTGCCCTCCTTTTTCAGTTCTTCGCTAATGGTAATGTCCAAAGCTACTGTTAAACTTCCTTTATTAGCCACTTCATAGCCAGGTATTTCATCTGTGGAAATTTCCAAGTCCTCCGAAGTAATAACTACCATTTCTTCTCCTTTTGAGGTATAGTCCGGATTTAGCAAATAATCGCCTTCCAATACTTTATCTATCTCTAAATTATTGAACTTAGCAATAACTTCTGCAGCCCATTTCATTTTGTTGCCTAATTTTTTGCCCAATGTTTTAAAGTTAGCTTTTGCCTTTTTCTGAATAAAATCATTTTCAGCTCCCAACACATCTACTTCTTTGATATTGGTTTCGGCCTTAATTATATCCTCTACCTGTTTTATCCTACCTGCCATTTCTGCATCTGTTGCAGGTATAAAAACTTTTTGCAGTGGCTGGCGCACTTTTATATTTACCTTTTTTCTAAGCGACAATATCAATGAAGAGGCATCTTGAGCCAACTTCATTCTTTTTTCCAGATTAGTATCTATTACAGAATCATTTGCTTTAGGAAAATCAGTATGGTGTACCGATTCACTTTTAGAGCGATTGGCCACAGCATTTAAATTATTAAATAGCCAGTCTGCAAAGAAAGGAGCAATAGGTGCCATTAGTTTGCAAAGTGTTTCCAGGCATTCATATAAGGTTTGGTAAGCACATATTTTATCGTGTTCGTATTCACCCTTCCAAAAGCGCCTGCGGCAAAGTCTCACATACCAATTGCTTAAAAGTGTATCTACAAAATCTTCGATAGCACGGCCAGCTTGTGTTGGTTCATAATCATCCAAACTAATTTGTACATTGGCGATTAAGGTATTAAGAGAAGATAAAATCCATTGATCAATTTCGGGTCTTTCTTTA
>JAYWAU010000200.1:0-5052 GCA_043782265.1 Ferruginibacter sp.
AGGCCACAACAAAATGCTTCTAAAATAACACAGGGTAAACTTTCAAAACCGCTAAATAATAATAAGGCTGATGAATGCTGCATTTCCTTTGCAACTTCAGCATAAGAAATGGCAGGTTTGAAAGTTACAAAGTCTTTAGATAAATCAAGTTGCTTTGCCATCTCCAATATTGAATCATCCAGGATGCCAACCATCAACAATTCAAAATCGTATCCCATAACTTTGGCCTTTTTGCAAGCCATCAAAATTCCTTTGGGGTTCTTATTATCATCCATACTTGATGGATGAATAAACCTAAATTTTTCAGGTTGAAAAGGTTTGTAAAAAAATAAATCTGTATTTACTACATTGGGAATTACCACATACTTTACTTTCGTAAAATTTTTGTTAATGGTATCACCTAAATTTTTGGTTACAGGAAAAAGACAATTTGCATTGTTTAAAATCTTTTTATTTTGATTGTTTATTAGCCAATTACCGCTATAAACGTTTGGCACAGATGCTTTAAAATAACCAGACCAGTGTTCTGTAACAAAATACGGTATCATAAATTTCATTTTCAGATACCTCGCCAACATGCCGGCTTTCATTGCAACATGAACATGAAGCAGATCGGGTTTACCTATTTCAGATACTATCTGTTTGTACATTTTTTTTTGAAGTTGCCTGTAGGTTTTATAAGAAAGTATTCTTTCTAATAAATTATTACTACTTGATCTTCCATAATAAACCTTGTAAACAACATGGTTGTTATGCTGTATTTTTTCTACAATGGATTGTCCTCGTTCCATAGTCTCATCTTTTACAATGAATAATACAGTAAGTTTTACAAACGATCCAACTGCAAATGCATGTCGTTCAATAAAATCACCCGCAAATGAATCTACCTTGCTTGGATACCAACTTGCAAGCCACAAAACATTATACATGGATTAAGATTTATTGATTAAAAAAACTGCCATAATACAATCGCCATTGAAAGGAAATTTTCGCATTACCATATTAATATTTTTTGTTGGCTGGTAATACATTCCAAAATGTAATTGTTCTAAATGAAAACGATTGCTATCAAAAAGTTTGTTTAAAGTAAAAGGAGAGAAATACCAACAATGATGTGGGTGGATAGTTTCAGTATTGTGAATGCTTGCTGCCATGCAATCTAATGCTGCATAATTGGGGACAGTAACTAGTATTTTGGTGCCGTGGGCAAAACTATCAAATAATAAATCCACCGCTTGATAGGGATTCGCAAGATGTTCAAGAACTTCCGATAACAAAATAATATCAGGATTAAAGCTTGTTGCTTCTGCAGGATAACAGTCTGTAATATCACCCCATACAACTTGCCCATCTTTAGTTAATTCTTTGTATTGTTGAATAGCATTTTCATCATTATCCAGCCCCAGTATGCTGGAAGCCATTTTTTTTAGTTGCAAATGCAATAACGATTCATCAGCAATCTTTGCAACTGTATAAGGATAATCAGAAAAGCCAACATGCAAGACCGTTTTATGTAAGCACTGGTCAATAATAAAATCTACCCGGTTAAATATTAGCACCCCATTGGGAGCCACACTTTGAAGCCAGGTAATATTATCTCCGGTTAACCTATACCTAAGGCTACCTTTTAGCATTGAGATTGCCAACCATGTAATCAGCCAGTTTATTTTATTTTTAAATTTCAAGGTAATTTTTAATGTTGAAAAAAAGTATACTTTTTTAGTTGATTTAGCAGCGTAATAATTTCACTTTTTTTAAGATAAAAAAAATCAAATGTATTACATTGAAACCTATTTTTATAAATCAGTAAAAGATAAATAGCTGCACTTATATAAGCAATGCTACTTATTGCTGCTGCTGCATAAATAGAATACATGGGTATTAAGAGGACATCTCCAAAAACTACAAATACCAATGCTATTAAAGAGGCTGCCAGGTTAATCTTTATTAGTCTTTTACCGGCAAGATAAGCAGCTAAAACGGTAATAATACTTAATGCAAAAAAACCCGGCATATATAGAAGTAAGGAAGTGTACATTAAATTAAATTCTTTTCCAAAAATCCATGGTAATACCCAACTGCCAGTTAAAATAACAATTAAAGTAATTGGTATAAAAATGAATGTAATAGTTCTGCATAATTCCTGCAGTTTAATTACAGGCATTTGATTACTGTTAACCGAACTAAAAGGAAAAATTATACTTGCTATTATAGTAGGTATTAAAATAAGTAACTGGCCAAATTTTGATACTTGAATGTAATTACTTAACTCAAGATTAGTACAGTATTTTTTTACAAAGAAATAGTCGATTCTTGTTACTAAAAAAAAAATTATATTGCTTAAAAATGCGAGAATAGAATAAGAAAAAACATCTCGTGTAACAACTAATAAACTGTAAGAGATAAGTTTTATTTTTTTTATTGTAAACCAGACTACTCCAATTAGTACCAACGCCTGAGCTGCAAGACTGTAATAGTAAATACCGGCAATATAATTTCCCTCTTTACCAATACCTGGATGGTTAATCCAAAAATAAAACAACACAAGGATTGTAAATAAATTTATAATGCAAGTAATAATATTGAGAGAAATAAACCATTTTTTTGCATAAAAAAAAGCGGAGAAATAAATTATTGCAAGATTGCTTACAACAAAAATAATTGAAAAGAAATTGCCTGTTGAAAACGTAAAATACTTTAGCAAAGCTGCAATAGACAAAGCCTGAGCAAATAATAATGGCAAAATGATAAATATAAGCGGCGATAAGGTTTTGTTATCTTTACTGCCAAAATAAGTAATCCCTGATTCCAGGCTAAAACTAATAACCAGTACCCAAAATGACAGTACCGTAATTTCATAAAAAAAAACTCCGCTATCAGCAGCTCCCAGTAATCTAACCAGTAATAGATTGATCAAAAATACAAGCATTGTATTTGCAAGTTTCCAAACAATTGCATGCTTCAGTATTTTATTAATTTGCATATTTTATAATAACGGGATTCTTAAAACTGAATATAGTTGATATGTTTTGTGCAAAATACTAAAAGCATCCAAATTTGCCCGCATTACTTTATTATCATCAGCTATTTTTTTAGTCTAAAAGCTTAATTTTTTTTCATAAAAGCGAATACTAATTTTACCAATTAAACGAAAACATTTTATGGCAATACTCCGCAAACTCACTACAAAAGCCACAACACAAATAAACACTGGTTTTGGGATTAATAATTCTGATTATGGCGGACGTTTTATAAATAAGGATGGACGCCCTAATATTGAAAAAAAAGGGATAAGTTATTTTGAACGCATAAGCTGGTATCATACAATGTTACAAATGCCCAGATGGAAATTTTTGCTGATTCTCTTTTTATTTTATATACTTATTAACCTGATTTTTGCGGCTGTTTATTATGCAATTGGCATGGAGCACCTGGAAGGAATTAAGGCAAATTCAACATCAGAAAAAATTGGAGAAGCCTATTTTTTTAGTGCCCAAACTTTTACTACTGTAGGATATGGGCGCATTAGCCCCAAGGGAGTTACTACCAGCACTGTTGCGGCGTTTGAAGCCTTAATAGGGTTACTTAGTTTTGCCATTGCTACGGGCCTTTTTTATGGCCGTTTTTCTAAACCCAAAGCATTTGTTCGTTTTAGTGAAAACGCAGTACTTGCCCCCTTTAATAATGGGCTTGCTATTATGATGAGGGTAGCGCCTTATAAAAATAATAATCTGCTGGAAGCGGAAGCAAAACTAACTGCGGGGATTATTGTTGAGGAAAATGGCGTACCTAAAAATATATTTTTTGCGTTAGATCTTGAATATGAAAAAGTAAATTCACTTACCTTAAGCTGGACGATAGTTCATCCTATTAATGAAAAAAGTCCGTTTTATACTTTTACTGCAGATGACTTTGCCAACACAAAGGGAGAGCTATTAATTTTTTTTAAGGCATTTGATGATATGTTCAGTAACACGGTTGTTGCAAGAACATCCTATACCTTACACGAATTGGTAATTGGTGCTAAGTTTGTGCCCATGTACCACCGCAACAATGAAAAAAATAAAACAATTTTAGATTTGGATAAACTTAACGCTTATGTTGATGCACACATCAGCCATTTATGGCAGACCGATAAAAAGGAAAAAAGTATGTAGTTTGTAAAATAAATGAGTTGTAATTACAACTCATAAAAATTTCTTGAACGGTTTATTTTAACGTCTCTTAGTAAACCCGATTTTGGACTAATGGCTATATTAAAAAACCGGTAACGTCCAACCGGAGAAACATTAATTGACATTTGCCAGCAATGTAACTCTCTTGAAATTGATAGTGATAAAGTGCCCAGCTCCCTGGCGGTTATGTTATAATATCCGTTTATCCCTATTTGCCATCTTTTTGTAAGTGCTAAAGTTGAGTTCCAGTTAACATTTTGACTTACATTTTTTGTAAAACCCTGTTTGCTTAAAACATAGTTTTTACTATACTGAAATGAATATGAAAAGCTAAGGGACCATGGTATACTAAAGTCAGTAAACTCTGCCGGGTTATTGGCCATGTAGGCCCTTTCAGTTTCATATTCATCTAAAGGCATTCCCGTATTTTGATTGATTAGTTGGTTGGGATTATTCTGCACATTGGCCTTCTTTTTAGATTTATCCCCACCCTGGAACTGAGTTGATAACGAAAGACTGGCACTAACCAGTCGCCCTAAACTTGGCTTTGTTTTCCAAACCAATTTATTGACTGGGCGGCCATCAGTAAGGTTAATCTCATAAGGATCTAAAGTAGCACTTGTAGTAATATTTATTTTGTCAAATAAATTGGTTCTGGCACTCAAAGAAAATGTACTGAATTGAAAGCTATCCTTTAAAAAATTGTAACTCCCATTAAAACTCAACCCATCAATTAAAGTTACTTTTTTTGATTTTGCTTCGCCCGTATCTGTTTTGTTACGAACTTTCATTTGCAGATTGTTATCAATATTAAAACTTAACCCTCCAAATTTCCCTTCGCCAAATGCGCCATAAATACTGTTAGAATATAAAGAGG
>JAYWAU010000201.1:0-5029 GCA_043782265.1 Ferruginibacter sp.
TTGCCAGACCACCTTTTTAAGTAAATAATATAGATCTGTAATTAAGCCAGATCGAATCTGTCAAGGTTCATCACCTTAGTCCATGCGGCAACAAAGTCATGCACAAATTGCTCCTGAGAATCTTCACAGCCATACACTTCGGCAAGTGCCCGAAGCTCTGAGTTAGAACCTAAGATAAGATCTACACGGGTACCTGTCCATTTGCGTTCACCTGTCTTACGGTCACTACCTTCAAAAATGTTTTGAGCATCTGAAGTAGCCTGCCATTGTGTGCCTAAATCGAGCAGGTTCACAAAGAAATCATTGGTAAGTGCATCTCGACGGTTAGTGAATACTCCATGTTGGGACTGATCGAAATTAGTATTCAGCACACGCATACCACCTACGAGCACTGTCATTTCAGGTGCGGTAAGGGTTAACAGTTGTGCCTTATCTACCAGCAGTTCTTCTGCCGATGCAGTATGTTTGGTTTTTAGGTAGTTGCGGAATCCATCTGCATTTGGTTCAAGGACTTCGAACGATTCAATATCAGTTTGCTCCTGAGATGCATCAGCACGTCCCGGTATGAAAGGTAGCTTCACCTCATAACCGGCATTTTTTGCTGCCTGCTCAACGCCAGCACATCCGGCCAAGACAATTAAATCAGCCAGCGAAACCACCTTGCCGCCAGACTGAGTGTTATTGAATTCTTGTTGAATGCTCTCGAACGTGGCCAATACATTTGCCAGTTGAGCTGGATTGTTTGCTTCCCAATCTTTTTGCGGGGCCAGCCGAATGCGTGCGCCGTTGGCGCCGCCACGTTTATCAGAACCACGAAACGTGGATGCAGAAGCCCATGCGGTTGACACCAACTGAGAAACAGAAAGCCCTGAAGCAAGTACCTTACTCTTTAACGAAGCAATGTCCTGATCATTAATCAGTTCATGCGTAACGGTTGGAATGGGGTCTTGCCAGATCAATTCTTCTGTAGGTACTTCCGTGCCGAGATACCGGACACGTGGCCCCATATCACGGTGAGTTAATTTAAACCAGGCCCGGGCAAAAGCGTCAGCTAATTGATCAGGATTTTCGAAAAAGTGTCTTGAGATTTTTTCGTAGACAGGATCTGCTCTTAATGCAATATCAGTAGTAAGCATAAATGGCGCATGCCGCTTTGATGGGTCATGTGCATCCGGTACTGTACCGGCGCCTGCGCCATCCTTCGGTTTCCATTGTTGTGCACCGGCGGGGCTTTTGGTAAGTTCCCATTCGTAGCCAAAAAGATTTTCAAAGTAATTGTTGCTCCATTTTGTTGGGGTGGTGGTCCATGCACCTTCGAGGCCACTTGTAATTGTATCGCCTGCATTACCGCGGCCGAATGTATTTTTCCAGCCAAGGCTTTGTTCTTCAATGCCTGCCGCCGCAGGTTCCTTACTAATATATTTACCCGGGTCGGCAGCACCATGGGTTTTGCCAAAGGTGTGTCCGCCGGCAATTAACGCAACTGTTTCTTCGTCATTCATCGCCATACGGCCAAAGGTTTCACGTATATCACGGGCAGATGCCGCCGGGTCGGGTTTTCCATTAGGACCTTCGGGATTCACATAAATCAAACCCATCTGAACTGCAGCCAGCGGATTCTCCAGTTCACGGTCGCCGATATACCGGTGGTCTCCCAACCATTCTTTTTCAGCACCCCAGTAAACATCTTCTGCAGGTTCCCACACATCCTCCCGTCCGCCACCAAAACCAAAGGGCTTAAGGCCCATAGACTCCAAAGCACAGTTACCGGCAAGGATCATAAGATCTGCCCAGGAAATTTTTTTGCCATATTTTTTTTTGATTGGCCAAAGCAGTAAGCGAGCCTTATCGAGGTTTGCATTGTCGGGCCAACTGTTTAATGGTGCAAAGCGTTGCGTACCAAATCCGCCACCACCGCGGCCATCAGAGATACGGTAAGTGCCTGCACTGTGCCAGGCCATCCTGATAAAGAATGGGCCATAGTGACCATAGTCGGCAGGCCACCAGTCTTGTGACGTGGTCATTAAATTAAAGATATCTTTTTTCAGGGCATCCAGATCGACACTCTTGAACTCCTTAACATAGTTGAATGTTTCACCCATCGGATTGGAGAGTGAAGAGTATTGACGGAGGATGCTCAACTTTAACTGATTGGGCCACCAGTCACGATTTCTTGTGCCAGCGCCTGCGCTTTGCTTTAGCGATCCGCCATGAAACGGGCACTTGCTTTCGTCGTTCACATTTAACGCTACAGTAGGTTGAGATGGGTTACTTTCCATTGTTGATAATTTTATATTATTTAATTTGAAGCTTCGAATTTACTATGATCTTTACGATAATCTTTATTTATATATCCTATATACTTATAGATAAAAACTATGAAATTGACTAAAGCCTATCCGTCTTTAATCTTGTTGAATTTTTTACCAAATAATTTTCAAAACTAAAATATTTCCTCTAAAGTTTTTAGAGACTGCAACCAATCTTAAAAACCATCAATTTCTTTTTAAATAAAACTGTGTGTTAGTAATAATATAAAATGTAGTATGAACCGGGCTTTCATTGTTACTGTGGTATAATTAAAAGGGCATCGGGTGAAACCCCTTCCCAATAGGGGTCAAAGTCATCTTCACTTAAATAGATGTCTGTGCCAGCTGGAGGAAAATGAAACATCTGGTAAAACTAAAATAGTTAATTATAAAATCTACTAAAGTATTTACCCTTTTAGCTGTAAATATTATCTTCTTTACATCACTTATTATTTATCTTCTTTGTTAGCAGCAATATATCAGGACTGGAAATACTCTACCTAATCCCAGTCCTGATTACATTTCAATCTGTGGCTGATAAAATAAAAATTTCTTTAATTGTGGGCAATTTATCTAACCGTATATTGATAACAGTCGCTGGTTAAAACTACGGCACTATTTGTTGCATCAATTAATTGAAAATGAATGTCGAAGGTTGCACCCGAAGCAACCGCAGATAAATTTCGGTATAATTCTTCTCTGCCAGTACCATTCTCATCTGTAAAAATAGACTGGGCTTGTAAACCTTTACCCAGCGTAAGCCAGGCAGTTCCTGTACAATTACCATCCAGATTTGCATCTACAGCTCTTTGTAATTTGTATTCATGATTTGGGAGCATGTCACGAACCCAGGTATCTAATGTAACAATTTTCGCTGCATCATTTGCCTGCCGGAATTTAACCAACCCAAAACTTTTCCCCTCCCCACGAAGTATTACCTCAAGGTTAAAATTAGGGTTTGCGGGAGTTGGAGCATTCAACCCTCCTGAGCCAGCAGCCTCTATTTCAGCATCAGATGAAAGAGTTTCCATGTTTGTTTTTTGACAACTACTTAATGCAGCAATAACAATAATGAATGGAATAATTGCTAAAGCAGAATTTACCTTTTTCATTTTTTTTAAATTTTAATTGTTAAGATTTATTTGAGTGATATAATCTATGATGAATAGTTATAATTGACATAGCAATGATAATTTCCAGTGGAAATAATGGAGAGGGAACAATTTGTTTTTCCTAAGGAGCTATATAAGATTTTTAAAACAAGACTGTTATTATTATACAATAACCCATGATGCTTTTGCTATTTCGATACTTTTCTATAGTAGATTGGATGTTTCGTAAAATGAATATTTCCCATTGGTGAACATTCATTTTTTTACTGCTTTATTAAAGCATTTTTTTTGTAAGAACTTTTTAACACATAAACACAATCAATGACAGGCTGGTTATAAAAGTAAATAAACTTAAATCAAAATCCTATTACTTTTTTTATGCGGAAATTTTCACCTCACAATCTTCAATTGCAAAAATAATCTTAGGGACCTCAGCAGAATAGAAAATGTCTTAAAAAAATAATGCAAACAGTTTTTTAAAATCAATATTTCAAGTGCCAATTGTTATTGCCAGTCATCTTATTTTAGCGATGGTTTATTATTTACTTTTCAGGAGGGTAAACAAAAATCTTGCTATGCTTTCGGTACTTTTCAGTTTAATTCAAACGGCTGTTTTAGTTGCTAACAAATTAAATTTGATGGTGCCCTTATTTTTTTAGGAAACGAATATTACCTAAAGGCATTTGACCCACATCAATTGCAGGTGTTGGCATAGGTTGCTATAAAGGCACATGGCTATGGCTTTGGTATTGGCCTTATATTTTTTGGCTTTGAGTGTATTACTGATGGGTATTTGATTTTTACATCAGGCTTTTTACCCAAATTTTTAGGGGTGCTGATACTAATTGCAGGGTTATGTTATCTCACCAATAGCTTTGCGTTGATTCTTTTTCCTGCATTCTCAGATTTTATATTTCAGATAATTCTTACTCCCACCTTTATTGCAGAACTGTCAATGTGTCTATGGCTGCTTATAAAAGGGGTGGATATCACCAAATTGAACAGGCTGTTAAATAATAATGTGCAGAATAGTAATTTCCAACAGTAATGATGCCGCAGCCAATATTTTCCCGATAGAGCTGTTTTTTTTCCCGATTTTATAACCAACCCCTAAATTCTCAACCCACATTTGCAGACAAATAAAACTGCTGAGGATGATCAATAGAAAAATTATAATACCAATAGTTACATTACTAACTTTCATAACTACACATGCTCAACAAAAAGACAGTTCCAAAATTTTAAAAGAAGTTATTGTAACAGGATATAAAACGGTGAATGGAGTAGGACATTTATTAGAAATGAAAGACGGAATTATTTACGCAGGTAAAAAAACTGAAATAATTGTGGTAGATAGTTTGGATGCCAATAAAGCAATCAACAACACCCGCCAAATTCTTGGGAGGATACCCGGATTAAATATTGTTGAAACAGAAAGCAGCGGGTTTACTGCAAACGGTATTGCCACAAGAGGATTAAACCCTACCCAAAGTATTGAAATGAATACAAGGCAAAATGGTTACAACATTAGTGCTGATGTGTATGGCTATAATGAAGCCTATTATATTCCACCAATGGAAGCAGTTAAAAGAATTGAGATGGTAAGGG
>JAYWAU010000202.1:0-5028 GCA_043782265.1 Ferruginibacter sp.
TGTGCGCCTGTTTAACATAATATTAATTATAGGAAATAAATACTACTGGAGATACAGAAAGCATTGGTATTCCGAATGTATTTTTTATTTAACATTGAATTCGCAAAAAAAATTTTGAAGTAAAATGGGAAATTTTATCCTAGCTCTTAAAGAAAATAGATACTCAATTACCAAAGATCATCCTCTAAATTTTGATAACCTTAAATAATAAATATATAAGACACATGAAAAAATAGCAAATAACAAAAATAAAAAAAATCGTAACACTTTGATACTAAAGGATACAGGAGCTTTATATATTGATAATTTCATAGATTATTTGTTTTAGTTGCTACATTAATACTAAACTCAGCAATTCAACCGTTTTTACGCTAATGATTCTATAGCATGTATATAACAAAGACTTTGCCAACTATGAATTATCTAATGCATTATCAATCATTTGTATAAAAGATAGCAAACAATATTAGCCGATTGAATTTTGTATATCCTTAAAGAAATCCAATAATGAAAAAACTCCTATTTGTATTAACCGTATCTTATTTTTCAATTGTATTTATTTCCTGTCAAAAAGAATTGAATTTTCAGGATGTTATTACCAAAACACCAGGTACTAGTGGAGGCTCTGCTAAATATGGTTTTTCGCAAACAAACGGAACATGTTCTGCTACAATTATTAAAGGCACTTATAATAAAGGCACCACTTTAAATTCATTAAATACAGTAGAAATTAGAGTTAATGTAGATTCTGTCGGTACTTATTCAATTGCAACCGCAAATATTAATGGTATCTTATTTGGAGGTTCTGGTAACTTCACAAAAACTGGTGAACAATCTATAATTTTAAATGGTATAGGAACACCGTCGGCATCAGGTTCTTATGCCTACTTACCCGGATCTCAAGGTTGTTCATTTATCATATCATTTTCGGCAAACGCAACAAATGATATCATTGCACAATTTACTTTAAATGGCACACCGGATAGTTGCACCACCCCAATAATTGCGGGTGATTATATATTGGGCACTTCTTTGGATTCAAGTAATACAGTTATTATCAAAGCAACTGTAACAACTGCGGGAACATACACAATCGCAAGTAATGCTATAAATGGAATAATTTTTATAGCCTCGGGAACATTTATAACTGCCGGGCAGCAAACCATTATTTTAAAAGGTTCTGGCCGTCCTGCTGAAGTGGGCAATTTTACATTTACGCCTGGTACAAATGGCTGCAAGTTTAATATCAATTGTACTACTAATTAATAAGGATATTTATACCAATAATTTATTGTTTAAATAAAAAGAGAATGTTCATCCATTCTCTTTTTTTGTGCTTCCTTCTACAAACACTACTTTTACCGAGATGCAACACAACAATATACCAATAGATACAATATTAACTGGTTTACAAATTAAGGAGCTTAATGAAATGCAGCTTGCATCCTTAAAAGCAAATGCGGAAAATGAAGATGTTATATTATTGTCTTCTACAGGTTCTGGAAAAACACTTGCTTTTTTATTGCCAATTGTACAATTACTGACAAAAGAAAGTAAAAAAGTACAGGCATTAATTTTGGTTCCATCAAGAGAACTTGCAATACAGATAGATGAAGTATTTAGAAAAATGGCAACGGGGTATAAAGTTACCTGTTGCTATGGTGGACATAAAAGAGAAACTGAAGAAAATAATCTTGTTCAATCTCCTGCCCTTATTATTGGAACACCTGGCAGGGTTGCAGATCATATCCGGCGTAATAACTTTACTTTAGAAGAAATTACTACGTTGGTTTTAGATGAATTTGATAAATCACTTGAACTTGGTTTTCAAGAAGAAATGGCTTTTATTATAGGTTCTCTTCCATCAGTTAAAAAAAGAATCTTAACATCAGCAACTGACGCCGTTCGTATTCCTGATTTTATTGGAATTACGTCGCCAATAAGGCTTGATTTTTTAGTTCCTGTTCAAAAAGCTGAAGAAGATGAACTGGTGATACGAACTGTATTATCGCCTGAAAAAGATAAATCAGAAACACTTTTCAGGCTTATCTGTTCAATTGGAAATAAATCAATGATTGTATTTTGTAACCATCGGGAGTCAGTTGAACGAACCAGCAGTTTACTAAAAGATAAAGGAATTGTAAATGTATTTTATCATGGTGGAATGGAACAGCAGGAAAGGGAAAGTGCTATGTGCAAATTTAAAAACGGCACATCAAATGTATTGGTAACTACCGACCTTGCTTCAAGAGGATTAGATATCCCGGATATTAAATACATTATTCATTATCATTTACCTGCAACAGAAGATGTGTATACCCATCGCAATGGAAGGACAGCTCGTATGGAAGCCGGAGGTAAATCTGTATTGATTTTATCTGAAGAAGAAAAACTACCTGCATATATTACAGGTAAAGTAGAAAAAATTGAATTACCAGAAAGAATTGAATTACCAGAAAAACCTAAATGGTCAACTCTTTTTATAGCTGCAGGCAAAAAAGATAAGGTTAACAAAATTGATATTGTTGGATTTTTATCAAACAAAGGGCTATTGAAAAAGGATGATATTGGTTTAATAGAAGTGAAAGATTTTTTCTCGTTTGTGGCAGTGCGAAAACTAAAAGTAGGTGCAGTACTGGAGTTGATAAAAGATAAGAAAATTAAGAATAAAAAAGTAAAAATAGCTGTGGCTAAATAAGCCTGCTAAATATTTAAGATACTTTGTAATTTCATTTTTGATTGAAAGAACCAATAAAATTAGTCACTATATCACAAAATCTTTCTGCATCATTAAACATAAATGAATGTTGGATAGGCAATACATACAGCGGGAAATCTTTCAATTCTGTTTCAAATTTTTTAAGTCGCACGCCATCTTTTTCTGTTGTTAAAATAATTTTATTCAAAGACTGGGTTTTATTGAATTGCTTTTTAATTTCCGCAAGGTCATCGCTATTAAAAATATGATGGTCGGGATAACATAACATATCGTAAGTATGCACATGCCCGGTTAAAAAATATTTCAGTGGCTTAGGATTAGCAATTCCACAAACAAGCAAAATATCTGTACTAAGAGATAAATCTGTTTCCTTTTTTGTAAAAAGGTGATATGGATGTGTGTAGAATATCTCTGTAAAAAATACCTGTTGATGACTTGACGGTTTTAATTCTTTTATTATCAGTTCTCTTTCCTCTTCGCTAAGATTATGTTTGCATTTACTTATAATGATGATATCAGCTCTTTTGCTACTTTTTTTCAAATCTCTCAGATCGCCGGCTGGCAACAAAAAATCTCTTGTATAAAGATTGGCATAATCTGTCAATAAAATATTTAGTCCAGCTTTTACCTGTCGATGCTGAAAAGCATCATCTAAAATAATCACTTTTGTAAATGGTCTTTCGTGTAGCAATTGAGGAATGGCTACCAATCGTTCTTCGCCTACAGCTACAGTAACAGTTGGAAATTTTAAATGAAATTGCATTGGCTCATCACCAATATCAAGAGCTGTAGTATTTTCATCAGCGATACCAAAGCCTTTTGTTTTTCTTTTATATCCACGGCTAAGTGTTGCTATAGCGTAATCATTTTTTAAAATCCTTAGCAGGTATTCCACCATGGGTGTTTTTCCTGTTCCGCCTACGGCAAGGTTACCTACACAAATGATGGGAAAATTAAAGGAAGAAGACTTTAAATAATTGTAATCGAATAACTTATTTCTGATAAATAAAACAGCGCTGTACAAAAAAGAAAAGGGAAGTAATAAATATCGGAAGCTCTTCAGCAATGGTTAATTATTTTATTAGTTAAAATACAAAAATGCGTTCAGGTATAATACAAAAATCCAGTTTAATATCATTTTGATTTATATCCTCTATTTTTTCAATGGCATCAAAATAACTAAACCCAATTTTTATACAATCTTTTCTGCATCGTTTTAAAAAACGATCGTAACAGCCTTTGCCATACCCTACTCTATATCCCTTTTTATCAAAACTTAATAATGGAATAATAACCATATCAATTTCTGTGGGGATTAAATCTATTCCATCAACAGGTTCATCAAATCCATATTTATTGGTTTCAAAAAAAGTGTTATCGTCTGCAATAACAGCCCTAATCTCACAATTAGCTCCCTCCTCCATCATTAATGGATAAAAAAGTTGCTGCTCTGGTTTTTTAAAATAGCAATAGTCTGTTATTCCCTGGGGATCAAATTCGTTCAATTTTTTTATTGGGCAATACGTCATAATTAAGCCTGGTATATCAATTACAAGTTTTTGAAACTGAATCAACAACAGGTCATCCATCTTTTCTAGTTGTGCTAAAGAAAACAGGAGACGCTTTTCTGTATAAATTTTTCTGATCTCACTTTTTTTCATTTCCATTAGTAAGATTAAAACAATTGATAAAATAATCTGAGCAAGGTAAACAAATGCACTATAGGAATAACTAGCAGTTTACATGATAAAGATAGAGAAGATTGTAGTTCCGTAGTTCCGCTCAGAATGATAATATTTAAACTTTTTATAATCGTTTCTGGGTGTATGCTCCAATACAAACCAGCCATTTTTATTTAAAAGATTTTGCTTAAATATTTTTATTGGCAAGTCATCAATAGTTCCTAGTGCATACGGTGGGCCAGCAAAAACAAAATCGTACTGTTCAGTACATTGCTCTATAAATTTAAATACATCGGATTTTACTAGTTTAAAATTTTGAAGATTTAATAATTGGGCAGTCTTTTTAATAAAATCATACATATTGTTATCCTTTTCCACAATTGTAAGATTGGCTGCTCCCCTGCTGGCCAATTCGTAGCTGATACTTCCTGTGCCACCAAAAAGATCAAGTGTTTTTAATGACTCAATATCCAGATTATTTTGAATAATATTAAAAAGCCCTTCTTTGGCAATGTCTGTTGTAGGCCTCGTGTAAGGCATATTTGAAGGAGGATTAATTTTTCTGCCACCATGTGTGCCACTGATTATACGCATGCTGCTAATTCAAATAAATGACTGAAATAATGT
>JAYWAU010000203.1:0-5025 GCA_043782265.1 Ferruginibacter sp.
ACAAACGTAGTTTTATATAGAGAGTTGTTTTTACCAAGATGATGCTGCAAGCCTACTATCAATGCATCTTCGGCTAAAATATCGCCAAAACCATCAGCAGGCCCGATGTAAGTGATAATTTTTTTTGGAAGTTTGTATTCAGGAAAATAATATTTTACAAATTGTAAACCTTTTTTTACTTCCTCTTCATAAGGTGTAAAATCATTAAAAATTCTTTCGGCCGAATCATACACAGGTCTGTACGATTTTATGAAACCATTTACATAAGCTGCTGCTGTATCTGACGGCCAGGATGGATCTACAGACAATATCCTTGTAAGATAATTTTCTACAAAAGAAGGATTTTTGGTATTTATTTGTTTAAGATAAGTAAAAAGACTGTTTGTGGTAGTATCAAAAAAATCTTTTTCAAAACGCTCTGTGGTGAGGCTTATTTTAATGTTAGAGACATCAGGAATTTTTTTGTTGGAACAGGAAAATAAAATGAAACAAAGGGTAACTGCAATTATAGATAATCTCATAGCCAATAATGCTTTTGAAGTTTTAACTTTACAAAGTAAAAGATTGATTAATAAGTATAAAGTTAAGCTCCTTTAAGGGTATGGATATGAAAATATTTTTAGCACAACAAAATTATCATATTGGCAATTTTGAGGATAATACAAAAAAAATAATTTGTGCTATCGAAGAAGCAAAAAAGCAGGGTGGTGATATTATTGTATTCAGTGAGCTCTGTGTATGTGGCTATCCTCCAAGAGATTTTTTAGAGTTTGATGATTTTATTGGTAAATGCTATAAAGCAGTAGAAGAAATAAAAGAACATGCTAATACAATTGCAGTAATTATTGGGGCGCCGGATAAAAATACAAACCCGAAAGGAAAAGACCTGTTTAATGCCGCTTATTTTTTGTATGATAAAAAAATAAAGGCAATAGCCCATAAAACCTGTTTACCAACTTACGATATATTTGACGAGGACCGTTATTTTGAACCAGCTTACGAATGGAATGTAATTGAATTTAAGGGAAAGAAATTAGGGGTTACTATTTGTGAAGATATCTGGAACCTTGGCGATAACCCGCTGTACAGAGTCTGCCCGATGGATGAATTAATGAAACAGCAGCCTGATATTATGATCAATATTTCTGCTTCACCATTTGATTATACACATGATGAAGATAGAAAAGCAGTGGTTAAAGCAACAGTAACAAAATATAAAATGCCGATGTTTTATTGCAATGCCACTGGCAGTCAGACAGAAATTGTGTTTGACGGTGCCTCACTTGTTTTTGATAAGAATGCAAATCTTTGTGGTCAGCTCCCTTCATTTCAATCTGCCCTGGAATCTTTTATATTAAAAGATGATGGAACCATTGATGGTGTGGTGATTGAACCTGCCAGCCGTATGCCCGATAAGGAGTTAAACCCATTAGCTTTAGAAGAAGATTTAAATATAGAAAAAATATATGCAGCTATTGTTACGAGCATAAAAGACTATTTTTTCAAGATGGGTTTTACAAAAGCCATCATTGGCAGCAGTGGGGGTATAGATAGCGCAGTTACCATTGCACTGGCTTGTGATGCTTTGGGAGCTACTAATGTAAAGGCAGTCTTGATGCCGTCTCAATATTCTACAGATCATTCTGTGGATGATGCAGAAAAGCTTAGTAAAACCCTTGGTAACCCCTACGAAATTATACCCATTAAAAATATTTATGAAGCTTTTTTAACAGCGTTGAAACCGCAGTTTCAAGACCTGCCATTCAGTGTTGCAGAAGAAAATATCCAAAGCAGAACAAGGGGAAATTTGCTAATGGCCATTGCTAATAAGTTCGGATATATTTTGCTCAATACTTCTAATAAAAGTGAGTTGGCAACGGGCTACGGAACTTTATATGGCGATATGGCGGGGGGACTTGGGGTGTTGGGTGATTGTTATAAACTACAAGTTTATTCTTTAGCAAATTACATTAACCGAAACAAAGAAATAATTCCACAAAACATTGTTACCAAAGCTCCCTCTGCAGAATTAAGACCGGGGCAAAAAGACGCCGATTCTTTACCTGATTATGCCATCCTCGACAAAATATTATTTCAATACATAGAGCGAAGGCTTGGCCCTAAAGAAATAAAGGCCCAGGGTTTTGATGCAGACTTGGTTGATAGGATTTTAAAAATGGTAAATATGAATGAATACAAACGCAACCAGTTTTGTCCAATCATTCGTATTTCCCCTAAAGCTTTTGGAGTTGGCAGAAGAGTGCCTATTGTAGGAAAATATTTAAGTTAATTCAAATTTTTTCAACTACCACAGCGGTGCCATAAGCTAACACTTCAGTAATTCCCTGCATTACTTCATTAGCATCATAGCGCATATTAATGATGGCATTGGCACCTCTTTCATTAGCATGTTGTACCATTAATAAGTAGGCTTCTTCTCTTGCTTTTTCGCACAACTCTACATAAATAGACAATTTGCCGCCAAATAGGGATTGTACACCTCCTCCAATATTGCCTAGTAAACTCCTGCTTCTCACAGTAATGCCTCTCACCACGCCAAGTTGTTGTGTAATGCGGTAACCTTCCAGGTTATTAGCAGTAGTTATTAATTGTTGATCTGTCATGATTGAAATATTTACTTAAAGTTAGACTGATTTTAACAGATTTTTTCTCCAATCATCAAAGCGGCAAAATTTTTGTAAGTGCATTGTTCGTATTTTCGCTCAATCCCGAAAGGGTTGTAGAATTTGCGGGTCATCACATTTACTGAAAGCCAACAATAACAGGCATTAAAGTGAAAGCCATTAATTTTAATAAACTTTTTAATTCAAAACATCTTAGTTCTTACAGGACTTAAGGTAAACTTTTTTTATGCTACAAACAGCCGAAGATATCCGCTTGCTGAACGATAAAATAAATGATGCAGCAGGATTTGTAACCCGTATTAATGATGAGCTAAGTAAAGTAATTGTTGGACAGCATGGTATGATAGAACGCTTGCTGATAGGTCTGTTAAGTAACGGACATGTTTTGCTGGAAGGTGTACCCGGTCTGGCAAAAACACTTGCCATTAAATCGCTTGCTCAATGTATAAAAGCTGATTTTAGCCGTATTCAATTTACACCAGATTTGTTGCCGGCGGATGTGATAGGCACCATGATTTACAACCAGGGAAAGAATGAATTTTACGTACGAAGAGGCCCTATATTTTCTAATTTTATTTTGGCAGATGAAATAAACAGGGCCCCGGCAAAAGTGCAAAGTGCTTTATTGGAAGCAATGCAGGAAAGGCAGGTAACCATTGGCGATACAACCTATAAATTAGACGAACCTTTTTTAGTACTGGCAACACAAAATCCAATAGAACAGGAGGGTACATATCCATTGCCTGAAGCACAAGTTGACAGGTTCATGCTAAAGGTGGTAATTGATTATCCGTCTAAATCAGAAGAGCAGATGATCATTCGTCAAAACACAATGGGTCTTTCTTTTCAAACCATTAACCCGGTAGCTTCTACCAGTGAAATATTAACCGCAAAGGAATTAGTAAGACAGGTATATGTAGATGAAAAAGTAGAAAACTATATCCTTGATATTGTATTCGCGACAAGATTTCCTGATAAGTATAATTTACCAAAATTAAAACCACTGATCGGTTTTGGCGGATCACCCAGAGCGAGCATTAATCTTGCACTTGCTGCAAAAGCATATGCGTTTTTAAATAAAAGAGGCTTCGTAATACCGGAAGATGTAAGGAGTATTTGTAAAGATGTATTACGCCACAGAATAGGATTAACCTACGAAGCAGAGGCTGAAAATATAAATGTAGAGCAAATAATAAATGAGATTTTGAGAGTGGTAAATGTTCCCTAACTCCAGAATTTTTTAAAGAGATTTTTATTTTTAGCACTTCAGTTAATTAAATTTTAAACCTTGTTTAAAAAGAAAGAAACTATAAAGAATAAAACCTTGTCCAGCCCTTTGCCATCGGTGGAGATTGGGGGAACTTCCGTACTAACCACCGAAGAGATTTTGCGTAAAGTAAAAGAGCTTGAAATAAAAAGTAAAAAGATTACTACACATTTATTTACGGGTGAATATCATTCAGCTTTTAAAGGAAAGGGAATGAGTTTTAGAGAAGTAAGGGAATATTATGCTGGAGATGATGTACGTTTTATTGACTGGAATGTAAGCGCCAGGTTTAGCCATCCTTTCACAAAAGTTTTTGAAGAAGAAAGGGAGTTAACTGTTTTTTTGCTGGTAGATGTAAGCGCCAGTAATATGTTTGGTACTGTTCAAAACCGGAAGAAAGACCTGATAACTGAAATAGGTGCTGTACTTGCTTTTAGTGCTATTAACAACAATGATAAAGTAGGAGCTATTTTCTTTAGCGATAAAATTGAAAAATATATTGCCCCTAAAAAGGGAAGAAAACATGCGTTGTACATTGTTAGAGAATTGCTTACCGCTGCACCTGTTGGTAAAACAACCAATATGGAAGAAGCGATCAAATTTTTTAATAAAAACTGTAACCAAAAAAGTATTGCATTCTTAATGAGCGATTTTGTAGATGCAGAGTATGAACACGATCTTAAAGTAATTGGCGGCAGACACGATGTTATTGGATTACGTATTTATGACAAGATGGATATGCAATTACCTGATGCTGGTTTAATAGAGATAGAAGACCTGGAGACAGGAAAAAAGAAGTGGATTGACAGCAGCGATAAGATGGTGCAATACAATTACCAGCAGCAGTTTTTAAAACAAAGTGAGTTAAGTAAAAATTATTTTAGAAAGGCGGCGGCAGATTTGTTACATGTTCGTACAGATGATGATTATGTAAAAATTTTGCAACAGTTTTTTATTAAAAGAAGCTAAGATTATTGATAATTTTATAATTGATAATGGATAATAGAAAAATGCGGAAGATACTACTGACAGTTGTAATTAGCTGTCTTGCTTTTCTGTTATCCGCTGCGCAACCTGTTGTAAAAACAATAATTGATAAGAATGAAATTTTAA
>JAYWAU010000204.1:0-5018 GCA_043782265.1 Ferruginibacter sp.
TTTTTAATGCCATTAACATATAAAAACTGGTCCTGCAAACGGGTGGCAAAAAAGCCTTCCATTTGCTGCGGACTCATGCCGCCATAAGATTCAATTACATAAATGGTAGGTAGGTTTAATTTGGGGAAAATATCAATGGGTATTTTTCTGATAGCCATGAAAGAGAATAATAACAATCCTGTAAAAAGCACCAATATGGTAATGGGCCTTTTTAACGCTGCACGTACCATAAATAATTATTTAATAGTTTGAATAAATGGAAGAAGATTTCCGGTAGATGCTGCTTTGTCTAACTGAGCCAGGTACCAGTCGTTAAGGGTTTCTATATAATCTGTTTGTGAACGATACAAAACAAACGAGGCATTGGTAAGGTCGATCAGTGAAATAAGCCCAGCCTTATACTGCGCTAGCTTTTGCTGGTAAGTGTCTTCTGCCGATTGAAGCTGGACTGGTAATTCTATAAGATTATCCATGGCTGTTTGCAACGCATTATTGGCCTGGTTAACAGCAGAGCTCAAAGCTAATTTTTGTTGTTGTAATTCGAAATTACTGGCCTGTAACTGGTAGCGGTTAATGGCAAGCTTGTCTTTTTTATAAATACCATTAAACAGGTTATAAGTGAATGCAACGCCAACAGCATAATTGAACCGTTGGTACCCCAAACCATTTGCAAGGGATTTGTATTGATCACTGTATTGAATACTGGAACCTCTTGCCCAGGAACTAGCAGCCAGCAAAATTTTAGGCAAATAACTTTTCCTGATTAGGTTTTGAGTGGCTAATACGATATCCCTTTTTTTGACATAATAATCTACTAATGGATTGTTGGTGGTATCTATAACAAAATCTGTTGCAACTGGCTTCTTGTTAATAGCATTTATTGCCAAAGAATCAAGCGTTAAACCTTTAGCTGGTATACCTGTTAAGTAGGCCAGCTGTTCTTTCAGTTGGTTAATAGCTCCCAATGTTTGGTTGTAACTGATCCTGGTTCTGGATAATTCAGCTTTTGCCAAAGAGGAGTCTGAACCGGCTTTAATGCCGCTTAAAGTAAGCGCCTGAATTACGGTAAAAATACTTTGATACCGCTCAATATTTTGTTGGTCTGCTCCAAGCCTGTATTGATTTCGCAGAATATTAAAATACAGCCTGGCAATGGTCCGATCCAATAGATACTGTTCTTTTTGCAGGTCTGTTTGTTGCAGGCTCAAATATGCTTTCGCAGTATTGAGTTTAGCATGGTTCAATCCAAAATTGGCCAGCTCATATTCACTGTATAAAACAGCAACATTCCCTGAAACAGCCTCCAGGTTATTTTCAGCCCGAATGCTACCCGACGTAGAGGGCGTTATCCCGAAAGTAAAAAAGCTGCCTGCCACAGAATTAGCAGAGCCTACATTTAATTGCTCGCTGAATTTAAGTTGCGGTAAAAAAGAATGTTTAGTATCTGTAATTGTAGCTTTCCCCGCCTCTATCAATGCGCTCTTTTCCATCAATACAGGGAAATAATGTTGAGCACTGTCTATTAAATTGAGTAACGAATACGTTTTTGTTTGTGCAAATATTAAAGACCCCTGCAGTAGTAATAGAATACCCCATGCACAGCGGCCCTTTCCTTTTAAAAAAGAAACCATACAAAATAATTAAGGTGAATAATGTTGAAAACAATGAATTTGTTATGCAACAGCAGGTGGTCCCCTTAATGTTTTGGAGTGTAAATAAAAGGAAGTAATAAAAGGATCAGGACAGGTACCAAATAATTTTATGTGCACAATGCACACCGGAATTTCGAAAGAAACCGGCACACAAAAAGGTATGGTTGCAGGCTGAAATCTTTTATTCAGGCGGATAGACACCAGTTTACCGCCTGTTTTATTTCTATCAGGCTGAATGGTAACCGACTTATGTAAAGATGATTTTTTACAAAATAATCCTGCATCTTTATGGATAAAGTTGCTATCGTGATTTGTGAAAACCTGTACTAAAAAAAATGGAAGATAAAAAAGCAAGGCAGCTATTTTAGAAAGACTAAAACCTATGTGTTGCTTTTTTTGATACATGAATAAAGAAAATAATTATGCATTCAATCTGCAAATTTCTGCCTTACTTTGTCAATTTGCAGAACTGTTTTGTAAATCACTTGTTAAATGCAAACTTAGCGCAATTTTTACAGTTATAAAAAGCAGTCTGATAATGCTAACAGCTCTGACTGGCTTTAAATGAAAATGAATGTTGTTTATTGATTGGATCTCAAATCAATATTTTGAAAATAAAAAATCCTCAACACATTTATATTTTTATATTGATTACCTGCCGCCAGTTGTTGAAAAACATTCAGGTATCCAAATTGTAGATTAGATGTTTTGCCGGTTTGCAATTTTAGTCCTGTGAAAAAACGATTCTGATCAAAATAATTGTAAACTATTTGTTTCCCAAAATTGATATGCACTTCATCATTTAGGATTAGTGAAACGGCCCCGGGTACATAGCTTTTTTTACTGAGCGGAATTTCGTACCACATATTGTAACGGACTTTAAAGTTGAAGTTGTATCCATCTGCAAGTTCATCATCATTTAAAATTTTATGCCTAAATCTTTCTTCCAGCCTTACCCATTGCATCATCCGTTTTTTACCAAATTTGGTATGCCATTGAACCTGCTGCCATGGCCGGTGTTCAGGCTGCGAAATATTCTTATGGTTATCTCCAGGGAAAAAATTAACCCAGGCATAGCCGGCAGTAAGCTTTGTATCTGTTGTAAGATAATAGGTTAATCCAACCCTTACAATACTTACCGAAAAGTTATTTACAAAATCATCTTTGGTGCGTAAATTTAAATCTGTCCATAGCCCCCATTTATTGTTAAACCTTGTTTGATTAAAATAGCCAACCCAAATCTGTTGCAGGTTTTCAGTTTTCTTTTGAGTTTGAGATTTCGCACTGCAAACCATAAATAATAAAACTGCAAAAAATAAAATATTTTTCTTCATTCGATATAATTGTAACCAAAAAAGAGCACCACAAATATAGGGTACTCCTTTTTAGAATATGAGTCATTAACTAATTGTATTTGTTTTTTAAAGCCAGTCATTGGACAAGCCTTTTATTTATTTAGCAAACCATCCAGCGTTATTGCTACATAATATAATGCACCAATTGTCGGCCCTCCGGCATATTCAAGATGCCTGTAATTGAGGACATTCGTTCCTCCCAATTTAATAGCAGCCTTTACCGTAGGAATTCTATAAGTAACCTGGGCATCCAGATTATTAAAAGCTTCCATTCTGCCTGTTACTAAAGGGCTTTCCCATAAAAATGCATTCTGCCATTTCCAAACAATATTAAATCCTACGTTCCTGGTGATGGCCCTGTTTCCAAAAGACAGATTAGATGTCCAGTCAGGGGTATTAAATCCAGTAACAAATAAATCTGTATTGCCGGTACTTTTAATTTTATTATAATTTACATTACCGGAAATGGTGAAGGTTTTATAAAAATTATACGTTAGTCCTAGTGATGAACCATAGGTAGTGTATTTATTTTTTGCATTGGTATAAACACGGTAACGATCCTGCCCCTTACTTGCTGCATTGCCACCACTAGCTGTAGTAGCATCTCTGTTTCTATCCACCATTGCTATAATAGCGGCATCAGAACCAATGGTTTCTTCTTTTGGAACGTATACCTGAACCTGTCCAAGAAACCCATCATAAATATTTGTGTATGCATCTATATCAATAAACAACTTATTGTCAAATACCACACTTTTATATCCCACTTCAAAAGAATTAATTCCTTCAGGTCTGCCATCGGGTAAATTAGCCGGAACAAGCAAAGCTCTGTTAGCCAAAGCTGCGGCATCAGTATTACCTGCTAATTTTACTGCCGCATTAAACGCTGCAACGGAAGTTTGCGTATAACTATTTTCTCTATAGCCCAATCCTTCATTAATAATGGGCAAAATTCCTACCCTTTTTACCCTTCCGTTATTTACGTAAGACAGTGCTTCAAACAAAGCAGGAAAACGATATCCCTGTTGGAAAGTAAACCTGAAATTATGCTTTTCATTTACCGTATAAACTGCTGCTAAACGGGGGGTAAATTTTGCTTTAAATTCAGGGTTGTCATCCAAACGCAATGAACCCCACAATTTTAAATGCTCGTTAAAAAGAGTTTTAGTTAGCTGCGCAAAACCACCAAATTTTTTGTAATAAATATTACTCCCAAAACTGCCGTTGGCTAAAGGTGTATTTCTATCAGCAACAGGCCTTTTAAAATCGACAAAATTATTCCCATCCGGAATCAGCTCATATACCCTGGCATCGCCACCAACCAGCAGGCTAAAATATTTAACTTGTTTTGTAAGATCCCACTGCCCTTCTACATGATACAAATTGCTTTTCTGAATTAAGGCTGCTCCACCAGTGGTGGGTGCGTTTGGAATGGCACTTGATTTTATATCCCAGTTATTGATTTTTATAATTGAATCTTTTACCCTGTTAAAATAAGCTGTACCTGGAACAGCACGACTTGCATCGGCCTGTTCTCTTGCAAATTCTGTTGCCGCAGCAAGGTTTTCAGAAGTAAGTGCTCCGCCATGAGTACTGGCAAAAGCATTTAAAGCTGTTTTATATTTTGCCCCCCAAACACTTGCACTGCCTCCGGTGTACAAGTCTAAATTATCAGCCAATGGCTTTACATTGTAGGAATCTCCTGAATTCTCAACAGAGGTATACGCCTTAATGGTAAAATTGGATCCCTTTAATTCAACCTGGTGATTTTGAACTACTACATTGTCTAGTTTAATTTTATTGCCTCTTTGAAAAACCCATCCATTTTACCAACCCGGTAAGTATAAATCAATGTTGTGTTAGGTGTAATTTTGTAATGCAAAGCAGCGTCAAATTTTAAGTTATTTACTTTAGGATCAACCAGGTCTTTTTCCCAATGACCCGTTCTGCCAACTGTTAAAGTTTTATTGGCAACACCATCAATTTTTAAACCTGTTACCGAAACCGTGTT
>JAYWAU010000205.1:0-5015 GCA_043782265.1 Ferruginibacter sp.
AAAAAATGGAAAGACTACCCCGGATTAAAAGTAGCCGAATCAATTCTGAAAACTTACACCGGCGTATATGCTGTTGATGAATCGCATCCCATCACCATCAGCCTGTATAATGGAGTGTTGTACGCAGAAGGCCCGGGCAATGGATTGCCTAAATCCCCTTTTATCCCGGTTACAGAATCAAAATTCTTTTTACGAATTGCAGGCGTGGAAATGGATTTTATCAAAGACGCCAATGGAAAGGTTGTAAAAATGATTTCTCACGAAGAAGCAGATCATGAACTGAAAAAAATAAAATAGTCAATTATTCTTTCGCCATACCCTTCAATACCGTTTTTTTAGTGCCATAATCAAAGCTGTTGGCAATTTCTATATTGATGCTATTGCCATCTGTTTGGCAACGTATTTTTTCAGTGTGCGGACTTTCAATATAGCGCAGGGTTAGTTCAATGGTATGCGCATCTTTAAGGCTGTAAGCAGCAGCAATTTTAAATGGAGGCAAGCCAACAAAGCTGGCTTTAGCTCCCGCTACCAGGGATGGCCCATGTTTGGGAGTTTCGCCCTTTTGCCAGTTGCCATCTCCAAATACCATTTGATAAATAGTGTTTTCTGCACCAATACTAACATCACAGACTGCATTATGAAAGTTAAAAGACAAACTTTGTATGTGCTTGTCATTAGGCTCAAGCACGAAGGTTTTATTGAAATTCTTTATCGCTTCAGCTGAATTATTTTTAGGAGGTAGCGGTAAAGCAAGTGCGGTTAATTTTTTATTGAGTGCTGTTGCCGCTGATTTGTTTTCGGCTAATTCTTCTTTATGAAATCCGGGTAATAAATACTGCCAAGCTAAATTTAATTCCTCCTGCATATCTGGTGTTTCTGCAGTAATCGCTATCACAGCATCTTCTTCAGGCAACACAATGATGAACTGTCCAAAAGCGCCGTCTGCCCTAAACGCATTGTGGCGGCAACGCCACATCTGGTAGCAATATCCTTGTTCCCAATCACTCGAGTCTCTTTTAGCTTGCGAATAATCAGGATGCTGAATGATCTTTGCTGTAGAAGCCGCCTTAACCCATTCAGCAGGCAATACCTGTTTGCCATTCCATTTTCCTTTTTGTAAAAAAAGCTGACCAAATTTAGCCATGTCTTCTGTTTTTATTCTTAATCCCCACCCCCCCGTATTAATGCCTTTGGGATCGACTTCCCAATCCATTCCGGATATGCCCAACGGTTCAAATAATCTTGGTTGTAAATAGTCAACCACTTTTTGCCCTGTTACTTTTTGCACAATGGCCGACAGCATATAGGTGCCTAAAGAATTGTATAAAAATTTTGTGCCTGGTTTATATAAAACAGGCAATGCTAAAAATGATTTTACCCAATTGCTATCTCTGGAAGCAACCGTAAAACTAGGGTCAGGGTCTTGCCCGTCTGCCATGCTGAGTACATCTTTAACTGTTAGTGCAGATAAATTAGTACTGACAGTATCTGGCAAATAACCAGGAAAAAAGGAAATTACTTTATCATCTAATGAAAGGCGCTTTTCAGAGATTGCCAAGCCAATGGCTGTGGCGGTAAAGCTTTTGCTGCATGAGTACATGGTATGCTTTAGATCGGCACCATAAGGGTTCCACCAGCCCTGTGCAATTACTTTACCATGCCTTAGTATCATGATGCTGTGAAACTCCGTTTTACTTTTATTGGCAGCATCCAAAAAATTGCTGATGGCTTCTGAAGACACCCCTTCTTTTTCAGGAATACTACTTACAAATGAATTTGCTTTTTGTGCAGATGCCGGTAAATTCAATAACAGCAAAAGCATTGATAAGGCGGCAAACAATTTTTGGCAGGTCATGGTAAAAGTGTTTATAGTTTATTTATCAAAATAACCTTATTATAAATATAACACCTATTTTGCGACGGACTGTTTTTAAGCAACTGTTTGCCATAAAAAATTTCATTCTATTCACAGAACTTCCAACCAGCCATTACAAAATTTGGTTAAACTCCAGGCGCTCTCCATCGGGGCCGATAATATTAAAATACTTACATCCATTTTTCCAAAAGGAAAGAAAAACAGGTGCCTTTTCAATTAAGGCAAAACCGGCACTTTTCATTTCACTAAAGGCTTCATCAATATCTGTTACGTCAAATGCAATATGGTCAATGTGTCCGTTTTTTCTTTTTCTTATCTCGTTCAGTTCGCTTTCAGGCATTTGATAAATTTCAATAACTATTTTACCTTGTTGCATCATGGCAACTTTTCCTTTGCCGCCGTTAAAATCAAAGTCGGCTGCCATCACATTTTTAAATCCCAGAGTGTTATAAAATTCCTCAGATACAATTAAGTTAGTTACCGTTATTCCTATATGTTGAAGGTGATTGATTTTAAAATTCATACAGATCGTTTTAGTGTTTTTTAGTAAAGGTAAATTTGTTGTGCAGGAAGGTTCGTCAAGGCACCCTTGTCAATCAAAAATAATTTTTTTTTCAAATCAAAACCCGTAATTTATTACTTATTAAAAATCAGGCAGCATACATAGCTTGCTGTATAAAATTTGACCGGGCATAATTTGTAAAAACAAATTAAAGCTTACATTTAATAACCGTTTGCCATAATAATTATTTATTTTTTATTTAAACACATGCGCAAACATCATCCGTTTTTACAACGTATTAAGCGATTTTGGAAAACACTTGGCCCTGGGTTAATTACCGGTGCAAGTGACGTTGATCCCTCTGCCATTACTACTTTTTCACAAGCCGGTGCCCGTTTTGGTTTGGGAACTTTATGGATGTCTGTTATTGCATCTCCCATTCTTGCTGTATTGCAGGAGATGTGTGCCCGTATTGGGATTATAACCGGCAAAGGTTTAACGGGGGTAATAAAAACATATTATCTGCCATGGATATTGTATGTTTTAATTGCTTTAAGTTGCCCAGCTTTTTTATTGAATATTGGTGCAGATATCGCTGCACTGGGTGAGGCAGGTAATTTATTGTTTCCCGCAATTCCTTCATTGTATTGTAGCATCGGCTTTACGATATTGCTGTTTATGCTGATATTGTTATTGCCCTTTAAAAAGCTGGCATCGGTTATGAAATTTGTTTGCCTTAGTTTACTGGTGTATGTTATTGCACCTTTTTTGAGTAACCAAAATCCCGGATTAATTCTCCGCAATACACTTGTTCCGTCATTTCATTTTGATAAAGATTTTTTATTGATTGTAACCGGCATCACCGGTGCTATCATTTCCCCCTACCTTTTTTTCTGGCAAACTTCTTCAGAAGTAGAGGCAATGAAAGCTGCAGGTATAGAAAAGAAAAGTACAAAAAACCGAACCTTTCTGTTAATGCGGAAAGACATTTTATCAGGTGCTTTTTTTGCCGTGCTTATCATGTATTTTATTATATTAACTACCGGCACCATCCTGCATAACAATGGCATTCTTACTATTGATACCATTAAAGATGCAGCCCTCGCTCTAAAGCCCCTGGCGGGAAACCTTGCCTATATATTATTTTCTGTAGGCATTATTGGAACAGGATTTTTAATCATACCAGTGTTAAGTGCATCCATCTCGTATATAATTACGGAAGCGTTTGGCCGTACATCCGGATTAAACAATACACCCGGCGAAGCAAGATTATTTTACTTAATTATTGCTGTTGCCATGTGTGTTGGGATAGCGATGCATTGGCTTGGTATTAGCCCAGTGAAAGCAATGCTTTTAACTACCGTTTTATATGGTATTTCGGCTCCTTTTTTAATTGCTATTATCCTTCATATTTGTAATAATAAAAAGATAATGGGCGCTTTTATCAACAACCGTATTTCCAACATCATTGGCATTGTTTCATTTTTGCTTATGCTGACAACTGTATTGGTACTAGGTTATTTTATCTTAATAAAAAAGTGAGTCAGGAGAAAAAACTACCTGAGTAATAAAATAGTTCCCTTCCTGGTAATCTTTTTCCCCGATCGATGTTTCATTTCGAGATAATATACATATTGCCCTGGATCCTGGGGGTGGTCTCTTATTGTACCATCCCAGCCTGTGTTTGCATTGGTGGTGCTAAAAACCTTTTCACCCAAACGATTAAAGATGGTAAACGAAATTAGCTTATAACCATCAAGCATAAAAACATGGTACACATCATTGAGGCCATCAGCATTGGGTGTAAAAGCTTTGGGCATGTAAATATTTTTAAACACATGCACGGTTACTGTTGAGCTCGAATTGCCGCAACCAACTGTTGAAACTGCATTTAGCGTATAATGGGTATCTACAGGTGGTGAAACAACGAGTTGCAGATGGATTGAATTACTTATTAAACCAGGTGATGCCCAGGAATAAGTAACGGCGGTTCCCTTCACATTGCCATTCAGTAAAACCGTATCTCCCAGCAGGATGTATTGATCAGTACCGGCATTTACTGCCAGTTTTTTAAATACATTGATAGTAACAAAGGCAGAATCTTTGCAGCCATACAAATTGGTAAGCACAACTTTATATTGAATAGAATCAGCAAGCGTTGCAACAGGGTCGGCAATGGCAGGATTGGATAAACCTTTGGCAGGGGTCCATTGATACGTTCCATTACCTGCTGCTGAAAGATGCACAAGAGTACCTTCGCAAATTTTATACAGTGTGTCGGTATAAATTGTTGTGCCTGGGAAAACACTCACCTGTAAACTATCCAGCACAGTACAACCAAAATCTCCAGTTGATAATACAGTGTAAAAGCCTGCATTATTGGATTGTACATTTTTTAAAACCGGTGCAGGAGTACTGCTTATAAATCCCAAAGGGCCAGTCCATTGATGAGCATGAAAGCCGGGTGGGGCAGGTAACACAAGGTCTTTATTAAGACAGCCAATTACCTCTTTTAATTGCTGCTGTTCTGGCAGGTGATGAACATTGGTACTTACAGGATTTGAATAAATGCTACATTTCAGATTGCCCGCCTCACTGCGTTCAGCTATCCGTATTCTGTAAACTATCAGGCTATCA
>JAYWAU010000206.1:0-4994 GCA_043782265.1 Ferruginibacter sp.
TTACAGCTACGGGGATAGCGCCGGAATTACACCGGCTTCCCTTTTAATTCTTCGCATTGAAGCGGAGAAACCAAATTCGTTGCAAATGTAGTGAGTTTGTTTTTTACAAGCTAATTATTAAGAAGATAATCATTTCAGAATATTAGAAGGAAAAAGTCATATGAACCATATCATTCAATATGATGGGTGTTTACCAACTGATAAAGTTTTCGATAACGATAACTGAAGTTGAATAAGACGATTAATTTTTATGGAACTTGTATATTTTATAAACTGCTTTTCAGTATCTTTTCAGCATGCAAGTAAAAAATAAACTGAACCTTTTTTCTTTTACCATGATAGTGGTAGGACTCGTGATTGGCATGGGTATTTTTAGAACAGCAGCTACCAGTGCCAAAGATGCGATAGCACCTTCTGTTTACTTCAGTGCCTGGATTATTGGTGGACTGGTAGCCTTGTGTGGCGCATTAACCTATGCTGAAATAGGAAGCCGTTACCCCGTTACCGGCGGCTATTACAAAGTATTTGCAAAAGCCTATCATCCAAGCATTGCCTTTGCCATTAACTGTTTGATATTAGTTAGCAATGCCGCCAGCTTAAGCGGTGTAGCACTGATAGGCAGTGGTTATTTATTAAAACTTTTCCCCGGCAACTTTACTGATATTGACAAGGCCCTAGTAAGTTGTGCGGCTATAATTCTTTTTTATTTTATTAATCTAAAAGGATTAAAAATGAGTTCTGTCACACAGAATATCCTGATGGTTATTAAGATTTCTATGATATTGGTATTGATAGCGGCATTGTTTTTCCCGGATAAATATGCCGTAAATACGAATGCTGTTGATACAGTTCAACAAGCTGCTGAAACAAACTGGACAAGCTGGATAAAGAGCCTGGGCGTGAGCCTTATTGCTGTTTCATTTACCTACGGTGGTTACCAGCAAACCATCAATTTTGGTAACGAAGTAAAAGAGCCTTCTAAAAATATTCCAAGGGGAATTTTCATTGGCATCCTTATCATTATCATTTTATACCTGTTGGTAAACCTGAGTTATTATAATATCATTGGCTTTAACCAAATGAAGGGAGAAAAGGAAATTGCCTATGTGGTGATAGATAAAATTTTTGGTACAAGGGGAGCCTCCATTTTTTCTGCTTTTCTTTTTTTAGGAGTTATGGCATATGTAAATGGCTTGTTGCTGAGCAACCCGCGTGTTATGTATGCCATGGGCGAAGATGGAAGTCTGCCCAAACTCTTTGCCAGGCAAAATGATAAAACACAAGTGCTCACTTTTTCCTTAACGGTATTTGCGGCTATCTGTATCATCATTCTTTTCTTTAGTCAGCAGTTTGAAAAAATATTAACCTTCACTATTTTCCTGGATTGTTTTGGTATGGTGCTTAGCAGTGCCACCATCTTCTGGTTTCGTAAAAAAACAAAACATTTGGATGGTACAGGCATTTACAAAATGAAGCTCTATCCGCTGATGCCGCTTTTATTTATGGCTGCTTATTTGTTTGTAGGCATTAGTATTGCAATAGCTGACCCCATGGCTGCAATAACAGGGGTGGGTATTTTAGCTGTGTTTATGGGGATTTATTTTGGTGCAAAAAAATTGGAAGGTACCAAAATCATTGAGGTTTAATAATTACAGTCAGGTAATAAATTTTGATATACAAAGGATAAAATTAAATAAGGTTCAGGCTATAATAAATTCGACATTATGGACATCTCTTACATTATCAACGAACTGGCAGAAGACAGGGAAAACTATTTTAATGCCATTGCCCCGCCCATTATCCAAAGCAGCAATTTTGCATTTAAAACGGTGGATGAAATGCGACATGCATTTGCAGATGAATACTCTACTTATTTATACAGCCGAGGACTAAACCCGACCGTTGATATTTTAAGAAAAAAATTAGCGGCACTGGATAACGCAGAAGATTGCCTGGTATTTAACAGCGGTGCAGCGGCCATCTTTGCAGCAGTACTAGCCAATGTAAAATCAGGTGATCATCTTGTATCAGTTAATAAACCCTATACCTGGGCACAAAAAATGTTCAATGTTATTCTACCCCGTTTTGGAGTAACCACTTCTTATATTGATGGAACCGAAATTGAAAATTTTGAACGGGCAATTTTACCCAATACCACCGTTATTTATTTAGAAAGCCCCAATAGTTGGGATTATGCCATACAGGATTTAAAAGCCGTTGCCGAATTGGCAAAGTCAGAAGATATTGTAACCATTATCGACAACAGTTACTGCACGCCCATTTATCAACGACCTGTAGACTTTGGAATTGACCTGACATTACAATCGGCTACCAAATATATTGGTGGCCATAGTGATACCGTAGCAGGTGTGTTAAGTGGCAGTTCCACAATGATTAAACGGATTTTCAATTCGGAATATATGAATATTGGCAGCGGTATTTCTCCTTTTAACGCCTGGTTACTGATACGTGGATTACGCACTTTGCCTATGCGATTGGAACGAATTACCCAAACTACGCAACAGGTTATAAAATACCTTCAACAACATGAAAAAGTAGAAGCCGTACTTTTTCCCTTTGATGTAAGCTTTCCACAATACCAGCTTGCCCGGCAACAAATGTTGGGGGCCTGTGGTTTACTAACTTTTATTATTAAAGTGGATAGGGTAGAACAAATTGAAAAATTTTGCAATAACCTGCGACATATTTTAATGGCTGTAAGCTGGGGAGGACACGAAAGCCTGATTATACCGAAATGTTCAGGCATGTCGGCTACTCATTTTAATCCGTTGAATAAAGATCATCGAATGTTGCGCTTGTATGTGGGGTTGGAAGAAGGTGAATATATCATTAAGGATTTAGAGCAAGCTTTTTTATTAATATAAATGGATGTAACAGCATCAATATAGCAATACATTTAATAAAATTTATAGGCTGCCGTTTGTAAAATCATATCAAATACTCTTAAAACTTGCATTTTTTTCAAAAAAATTTACCGCTTATAAAATTCATCATGCAGCTTTACAAAATGATGTTATATTTTTGACGTATGCGTTACATAAGTTATACCATTATAGCTATTGCTTTTTTATGCAATACTGCCAATGCCCAGGAAAAATGGGACCTGCGAAAAATTGTAGATTATGCAGTAGCCAATAACATTAGTATTAAACAGTCGGATGTACAAACTGCCATAAGTGGATTAACTTATAATCAAAGTAAGTTAAGTCAGTATCCAAATGTGAATTACTCAGGAAATTCGAGTTTTAACAGTGGCCGAAATCAGGATCCAACTTCATACAAGTTAATTACACAAAGCTACTTTAATGCAAATATGCAATTGCAAACCAGCGTTGATATTTTTAATTGGTTTAGCAAGCGTAATACGATAACTGCAAACCAATGGCAATATGAAGCTGCAAAAGCAAATACAGATAAATTAAGAGAGGATATTTCATTAGCTGTAGCTAATAATTACCTGCAAATATTACTGGCAAGGGAGCAGGAAAATATTGCCCAGGTTCAGCTAAAACAAACACAGGCACAATTGTCCAATACCCGTAAGTTAGTTAATGCAGGTTCGTTACCGGAGTTAAATGCTGCTGAACTGGAAGCGCAGGAAGCATTGGATAGTGCCAACTACATTAGTGCTAAAGGTAATGTGGAACAAAGTATACTTGTATTAAAATCTAACATGAATTTTGATGCAGCTGCACCTTTTGATGTGGCGGTGCCCCCGGTTGAGTTGATACCAATTGAAAAAATTGCAGATTTGCAGCCAACGGATGTTTATGCATTAGCACTTAAAAATTTGCCTCAACAAAGAGCAAATGGCTTTAGACTTAAAGCAGCCAATAATCTTGCGGAAGCTGCAAGAGGAAGAATGTATCCTTCATTTAGTGCTTTTGGAAATCTTGGTACAGGATATAACAGCCAGGCGCAGGAAGTTATTGCATCTACCTTAATTAATCCACCTATTGGAAAAGTAACTGTTGGAACTGTAGATTATTCTGTTTATCCAAATCAACCCGTATCTGTTTTTCAATATGGCAAACCTACCTTTTTTAGCCAGTTGAATCAAAACTTTCGCCAGTCTATTGGTGTTGCTTTAAGTGTGCCTATTTTTTCCGGAGGACAATTGCGAACCAATTACGAACGCAGTAAATTAGATATTAAAACTGCCCAGTTACAACAGGAAGCAGATGATCAAAAAATAAAGCAGGATATCTACCAGGCTTACAATGCGGCCACCGTTGCATTGGAAAAATTTAATGCCAGTAAAAAAAGTGTAGATGCATCACAACGCACATTAGACTTTGCTCAAAAAAGATATGAAGTAGGTATGTTGGGTACGTTTGAGTTAATTACCCAACAAAATAATTTGTTTAGGGCTAAGCTGCAGGCTGTACTTAACCAATATGATTATGTTTTTAAAATGAAAGTACTGGAATTTTACAGAGGACAAGGTTTGAAATTGTAGGGATAAATAGAAACTAAAGTTGGAAGCGGTTGATAAATGTTATTGGTACAAGCGTGCGACGCCTGTGAAGTTGATAAAGGATTAAATGCCTGGACAAAAAATTGTATTTTAAAAAATTAGAAGCATACAATAAATAATTATAACATCATCTTCTGTATTGCATACAGGAGTAAAACAGAATAACATGAGCAAGACTGTAAAATGGATATTGATTGGATTGGTAGTATTGGTATTGGGGCTGATTGGATTAAAAGCTGCCGGTGTATTTGGCAAAGATGAAGGAACAAAAGTTACGGCTGAAAAAGTACAGAAACGTACTATCACCGAAATAGTAAATGCCAGTGGAAAAGTATATCCAGAGATAGAAGTGAAAGTTAGCCCGGATATTAGTGGTGAAATAACCGAACTGATAGTGCAGGAAGGTGATAGTGTAAAAAAAGGACAAATTGTAGCTCGTATTTATGCAGATATTTACAGTATTCAGGCTACACAGGCTGCTAGTGGTGTAACCCAA
>JAYWAU010000207.1:0-4993 GCA_043782265.1 Ferruginibacter sp.
AGTTGGTAACGTGATAATTTTATCTATTCCTGCATTAGCTAAAGGCGCTTTGTTTATTGTGGCCGTGGTTCCATTATCAAGAAGAACTTTACTACTCCATGCGGGTATGGATACTGAATTGTTATAAACGGTCCCAAATACATCTTTTTTACTTAACCCATTAAACTGAACTACCCTAGGTGCACTGCTTGCATTGTATTCAAAGGTCCCGTTATTAATAACGTTTTTAGAGTGTTTTTCAACCCCGATTGTACCATTTAAATAAGAAACATCATAAGCAGATTCTTTATAATTACTGAGGTCACCATTAGTGGTAACGCAAGTTAAAGAGGTATCTACATTTCTTAAAGAGTAGTAATTACTATCTATTAATCCCATAGCCAAAATATCCGCCTCCTTAGTAATTAGCGAAGGAACGTTTATTCCTAAATTTCTATATTCAAACCTATATGGGTAAACAATATTTTTCTTTATAACCATATTGCGAACTAATGGTCCGTCTGCAAATCTTTGTAAAGAGTAGCTTTTTCCATTGTTATAGAATACATTATTTGTTATTGTAAGGCTAGAATTATTGTTGCCATGAAATGCACCCCCTTTATTATTAGCCACAGTATTAGAGTCTATTAGTACATTTCTTGTCCCTAAATCGAAATAAAGGCCTTTTGCACTTGTGCTCTTAGCATTATCGCTGCCATTATTAGCACCAATCGCATTTAATACAATGTTACTGATTACATTTCGGTTAAACCTAACTGGTAAAGTACTACCTCCATTCTCTACAGTATAGATACCTCCTCCATCATCCCTCACCATACAAATTTTATCTACATAATTATATTTTATATAAACATCATTCCCTTGCCAATGTATACCGATGTAACCGCAGTTTGTAATAATGTTTTTTTGTACAACTAAACCATTACCCCCGTAACAAAGTATGCCTGCTCCACCATTATTTTCATTACTTGTTTCCATTCCCGCTATGAGTGCAGTGCTATCCACATTGCAATTTGTAACTGATAGATTCTGCGTACCTGTACCGGTATTATATACTCTTATTCCTGAGCCCAAACTATTGTTTGTTGTACAATTATCTACAGTTACATTACTTGTAAACCATGTTGTAATTGCAGCAGCGCCACTATTATTTACATCGCAATTTTTGATTGAAACACCACTACCACCGTTAATCCAAATAGCTTTTTTACCTGAACCATTAAAAGATAAATTACTAATTAGTAGGCCACCCTGCAGGCTTTTAAATAAGGTATCAATAGTTGCAATTTGAATGGTATAGGAGCTAGGGTTGTTTGAAGAGAAATACATTCTTAATTTTTTGTTCGTCGCATCATGCCACCATTCTCCATCTTTATCCAATGTCCGCTTATCTCTTTGAAAAAAATATCCAAAATTAAGCCTTGGGGTAGTATTTGAAGCAAAGGAGACGACCCCACTTGAATGAGAAGTAACTATTTGTCTTCTGATTTCCCACCTGTTAATCCTTATAGTAACTTCTGCTCCTGTCCAGTTGGTTGTTGATGACAAAGCCGGGCCAGTTATGGATGTAGAAGTAGCTGCTGTATAAGTCAGATATCCACCGTTAGGGGCATCACTATTGGGATACCTGCCTACCTGCTGTATTAAGCCGGCCCGCAACACTAAATTGACACCGGATTTTACATTTACAACAGGAGCTTCCCAGATATTTCCGCCTAAATTTACCCAGCCGGTAACTGTTGAAAGTCCGGTAATAACGGGCTTTGCCCCTGTACCATAAGCATCATAATTAAGGTTTGCATTTTTCACTACAATACCTCCATAAAAAGTATCTCCACGCCTGAAAAGAATATAATCACTAGACGAAAAAGAAAAACTATTTACTTTATTTATGGTTTTCCAGGGTGTTGATGTAGTTAATCCATCATTGGCATCATTACCAGCAGCAGAAATATAATAATTTTTTGCTTGCAAAGTGGTCGCAAATGTTATAAACAACACAACTAATAGTTTTTTCATAGATATTTCGAAATATTTTGATTTCATACCACGCATCAGTTTTTAAGTTTCTTTATTAAAAAAAATTCATTTGTCTTAATTATTGATTTTTCGAATTAATTCGAAAAATTTAAGCACTAGTATTGGCATTAGTAAATAAATTTATGATCTAAATAATAGTTTGTAAAACAATTATTTTTTAGAGCACATTAGTAAATGATTATAAATAACACATTAATAATATTAACTAAAGATGCTTTGAATTATGAAATATTATTGGAAAATATTAGAGTTCATAGATACAGATTGGAAAAATATTGGATTAAAATTTGTTTATGTGATTTTACCAAATACCATGCCTAAGCACGAAAATGTGAAAAAAGTCGCTTTTTAATTATTCACATTATATCAATAAGTTGTGAATAAATCTTTACAATTGTTAAAGAATTTATTTTGGTAATGACAAATCAATAGGTGACAATAGTATTGTTTAAAATAATACAAAAAAGACAAGCTTTATATTGCTTGTCCTTTTTGTATTTGAATTCGAAGCTAAAATCTATTTTAACATCTGTTCATCAGAATTCTATTATTAAATAATGTAGTAAAAAAAGGGTTGGTAAAATTGTCTAAAAGATACTATTGAAAAGAGTTTAAATGAAATAAATATAAACTCTTTTCAATTTGAGAAATATAACAAAAAAATCCTGTAGGTGTTGCGATAGTAAGCCTGTTATAAATGAGGAATACATAAGAATAAACATTGCAATAAATGTAAATTCTGTGGCCTGCTTTTTCAATGGAAAAATCGAGTTGTAAAGGATGATAATATTTCTGTTTGGTTTATGAAATAGATCATGGAACTTCGGGTGGTCGTTATCTGGTTAGAGATAGCAGCATGTCGGAGATTACTATCCAGCAATTGTTTAAAAGGATTCTCGCAAAACTTCCTGAAGTGTCTATAAAGCTAAAACATAAAACTCATTTGCTAATTGCTGGCTCTGTCTTTCCCAACGAGTTGCGTTTAATTTTGTGCTAGGATCATAATATTCGGTATGTCCAACTGTACAGTCATAACAATAAAGAGAGGGTTAAAGAAATTTATGAGGATTTGCCTAACTTAAAAAAAACTTGCGTGAAGTGTATTGCATTCTTGTGAAGGACACCGGGCAATTCTTAAGGCAATAAAAAAGCATAAATATCCTGCTACACATCAAAAGACAGGAGAAGAATTATTTAAGTAAAAGCCCCAAAACAGTTCCTGGCTTAGTTTACTAAAAATATCTAAAGAAGTCACCTAAAAGAATCACAGGAACATTGTGGACTTTCGTTGCCCAACTTTAAAGCCTGGTACGATCAATACGAGCGATAGGTAAAATAGCGTTCTTACAGTGTTGAAAGTAAAAGACCCTGGTACACTCACAAAAACCTTCATTCCGCTTGTAGTTCAATATTTAGTGCTATCTTTAATATGTTTCATTACCTCATTGATCGTGATATCTGCGCTAATACAAATTGCTTGGAAAATTATTTTAGTCACATAGAGGAAAAACGCACGCTTGACAGAAGATTGAGAATAAAGGCACAGAAAAACTTTATCAAATGTTGTCTGTATTTTAAGAACAGTTCAGAATCAAATTTTTTAGCCCTAGAGCTATCAGATAAAAAATAAAAAGAAGCTGAAGAAATCAACTCCTTTTTATTTTTATCATCATGGTCACATGTTGCTTTACGGCAGAACCTGCTTCCTCTTCAGATTGATATATAAATTTCCACTACTCTTATGACGTCATTACCAACCATTTTTGACTACATCACCATTTTTATAATTACTATCTTTAATTACCTCCTAATAAGGTCTTTGTTATAATTTGATTGGGAGTAAAAATTTTTGTGTAATACATACCTGTATTTAATGTCAATATTTTCTTTTCAATAACATTAAACCCTTTTTGGAGTTTTATTGAATTTGTAAAAAAGATTCTACCGTTCACATCTGCAATAACAATGCTTAGTAATTGCTCATAATTACTGTTGATTTTCATTTTTATGTTTGTATTGGCTGAGGAGATAGAAATGCTATTTAATCTGAATGAAAGAGCATTATTTACAGTTACTGAAATTGTTTTGCTATAAGTAAACATACCATTTTTATCTATCATTACTAGCCGGTAATAATTGATACCATCAAAAGGAAGGTTATCATTAAAGCTATAATTCATTTGAATATCGAGCAAATTACTCGCATTTAGCTGACCAATATTTACGAAGCTGTGCCCATCTTCACTTCTTTCAACTGCATAATGACTTACGTTAATTTCTGATGCAACCTTCCACTGTAATACTATTTTATCGTTATTTTTATTACCTGTAAAATCAATTAATTTTACCGGTAATACACCATTACTTGCTGTTACCTTAACCATTGCCAAAGCAGAATCTCCCATATTATTAATTACTTTAAATTGGAAAACATATGTTCCTGTAATGAGATCGCTAATAGCGGTACTGGCATTATTAGGGGTAGCAATACTAAATTGGGCTGGCCCCGAAATTTTTGTCCAGCTATAGGCAGTTATAATTCCTGTAGAACTACCTTTTAGTACAGTACTATTTATTGGTAAAATTAATGTAATATCCGTGCCCGCATCTGCTTTTAGAGTTTGGTTATCAATAGCATTAACTGTTACCTGTACTGTATCTTTTGCTATAGCCCCGCCATTATCAGTTACGGTTAGTTGATATTGATAAACACCCTGAATTAATTTAGAAATGGCAGTAACTGCCGTATTGGTTGTTGTAATCGTTGTGGAGGAGGGACCTGATAACTGTATCCATTCATAACTACTAATTGTACCATCTGTATCTGTCCCGCTACCTGTTAAGGTTGTAGTATCAGTTGGTAACGTGATAATTTTATCTATTCCTGCATTAGCTAAAGGCGCTTTGTTTATTGTGGCCGTGGTTCCATTATCAAGAAGAACTTTACTACTCC
>JAYWAU010000208.1:0-13702 GCA_043782265.1 Ferruginibacter sp.
TATTCACAATTAGTAAAAACTTCCCCGATAAGCAATGGCCTTTTTATACACTTATCCACAATGGCTATTGTAAAATCTATTTCTAAACAGCTTCTTAGAGATGCTCAATAAAATTTAATTTAATGTAGAATAAAATACACAATTAGAAATATATCCTCGCCTACATATCCCTAAAAAAACGTAGTTATTAGCTTTTTGTATGGCACATCTTTAGCACTTTAAAAGGTATTAAAATTCGCAAAAACTGTCTTGGGAAGCAGAAATATCGAAAAATTCTCTATCATAAAAATCAGCATCATGGCGCTAACAAAATACAAAGCTAAGAGAGATTTTAAATCTTCTCCAGAACCAACCGGTGGCAAATCGGAAAGTGACAAATTGAGGTTTGTAATACAAAAACATGATGCATCGCATTTACATTATGATTTTCGCCTGGAGATGGGCGGTGTTTTAAAAAGCTGGGCAGTTCCTAAAGGGCCATCTACAAATCCCGATGTTAAGCGCCTTGCAATGATGGTAGAAGACCATCCCTATGATTACAGGAATTTTGAAGGAATAATACCAAGTGGTTACGGAGCAGGAACGGTGATTGTATGGGATGAAGGCTTTTATGAACCGGCTGATTTATATTCTTCCGGCAAAACTGAACAGGATAAAAACCTTCGTCATCAACTGCACCAGGGCAAGCTTAAAATAAATTTGCATGGAAAAAAACTGAATGGTGAATATGCCTTGATTAAATCGCATGGAAGGGGTGAAAATGCCTGGCTTCTTTTTAAGTTAAATGATAAACATGCTTCTACTACAGATATTACATTGAAAGATAAATCCGTTGTCTCAAAAAAAACCTTGGCTCAAGTTGAAAAAACTACTACTAATTTTTATGGTGCCGCCCGTGTTAAAGAAGCTACAGTAAAAAGTAAAAAAGAAATTGAATTAAATATTAGACAAGATGTGAAAGCAGCTGCCTCTAAAAATGAGTTAATAAAAAGTAAAACGCTTAACTCAAAAAAAGTTAAACCATCACCTCAAAACATAAAAAAAATATCTAAGGGTTCAAACGTTGAAGCCATTTTGAAAAAAGTTCCAAACCAAAAACTTCCGGCAAAAATTGAACCCATGCTGGCTACATTGGTTGACAAACCTTTTGACGAAGATGGCTGGCTGTATGAAATTAAGTGGGATGGTTACAGGGCAGTTTCATTTATTAATAAAGGAAATGTGGAGATTAGGTCACGAAATGATAAATCTTTCAATGATAAATTTTATCCCGTTACTGAGGCTTTAAAAGAATTGAAAGTAAATGCCGTGGTAGATGGTGAAGTGGTAGTAGTTAATGAAAAGGGAATTGCTGATTTTGGTGCGTTACAAAACTGGCGTAGTGAAGCTGATGGGGAATTATATTATTACCTGTTCGATGTTATTTGGTTTGATGGAAAAGATTTGTCACAACTGTCATTAGAAAACAGAAGAATTATTCTGGACACTATAATACCAGAGGGTGGCATCATTAAATTAAGTGAATCTTTTAAAGAATCAGGTATTGCTTTTTTTGAAACCGTAAAAAAAATGGGGATGGAAGGAATGATTGCAAAAAAAGCCGACAGTACTTATTTATCTGGTGGAAGATCTAAAGAATGGATTAAAATAAAAGCAAATAAAAGGCAGGAAATGGTAATTGGCGGCTTTACCAGAAATGACGATACTGCTAAATTATTCAGTTCTCTGCTGGTAGGTGTTTTTGAAAATAAGAAATTAATTTATACAGGTAAAATAGGTACAGGGTTTAATGAAAAAATGCAGCAGGAAATGATGAAACAGTTTAAGCCGCTTATTATCAAGACAAATCCTTTTGTGCAACTGCCGGATATAAATAAGCCGAGCCGTTTTCGCCCAAACCCTCCACAAGCAACAGCTACGTGGTTAAAGCCAATATTGGTATGCGAAGTAAGTTTTACTGAAATGACAACTGACGGAGTAATGCGGCATCCATCGTTTGAAGGAATGCGAATAGACAAAAAAGCCGCGGACGTAAAAATGGAAAAACCACAAAGCACTTCAAAAACAGTGAAAACCATAAATAAAAAAATAAAAAAACCAATTGTAGAGTCTGTTATAAAAGGAGAAAGAAAAACCTTACTGAATCCGCATGATGAAACCCAGGTAAGAAAAATTAATGGCCATGCTTTAAAATTTACCAACCTGAGTAAATTATATTGGCCTAAAGAAAAAATCTCAAAAAGAGATTTACTTAATTATTATTACCAGGTAGCCCCTTACATTTTACCTTACCTTAAAAACAGGCCGCAATCAATGAACAGACATCCCAATGGAATAACCGGGGAAAGTTTTTATTTTAAAGATGTTACAGGAAAAGCACCCGAATGGGTTGAAACATTTTTATATAAAAGCGAAGCAGATAACCGTGACCGGCATTACCTTGTAGCGAAGGATGAGGCCAGTTTGTTATATATGGCTTCGTTAGGGTGTATTGAAATAAATCCCTGGAGCAGCACTGTGCAAAAAGAAGATTATCCTGACTGGTGCATCATCGACCTTGACCCTGCCAAAAACACATTTGACCAGGTGATAGAGGCTGCAGTCATCACAAAAGATGTACTTGATTCAATGAATGTTCCTTCGTATCCTAAGACAAGCGGTTCATCAGGAATGCATATTTATATTCCATTGGGTGCAAAATATACCTACGAACAGTCAAAAGAGTTTGCAAGAGTTATTGCAAGGTTGGTTCATGAACAAATTCCTGCTTTCACCAGTATAGAAAGAACAGTAAAAAACAGGAAAGGAAAAATGTATATTGATTTTTTGCAAAACCGTCCGCAGGCTACCATAGCAGCTCCATATTCTGTAAGACCAAAACCTGGTGCCACCGTATCCATGCCGCTGCAATGGGTAGAAGTAAAAAAAGGTTTAAAGATGACTGACTTTACAATTTACAATTCCTTAGAAAGATTAAAGACAACTGGAGATATTTTTAAGCCGGTTTTAGGGAAAGGAATAAATTTAAGCAATATCATCAAAAATTTAGAGCAGCAATAAAAGGTATTTTTTAAGAAGCTTTCATAGAAACTCCTGAAGTTTGAATTTATATATTTTGTACAGTTTAAGTTAATGGCGATTTGACTTACTTACTTGTATTTAAAAATTAAATAGAAAATTGCAATACATATATTTATTCTTCTTTAAATGGTTGCCTCAATTATTAAATATAGTTTTTAAATAGGTAATTTTTTAGTAGAAGAAGACTACAATTATTTCGACCAGCAAAAGGTAAACTCTTAAACATTTTGGGGGAACAAAAGCATCAATCAAAAATAAAAATGGAAAAAATTCTACAACAATAATTAATAATTAGAAATGTTTTGAGGTTTTTAATAAAAAAAATCTGGCTAAACTTTTTTTATCATTGTTCACAGATGCAGAATACGAATTCTTTTGTCAATTTATTTATCCGTGCAATTACAAGAGAAATTTATATTTAAAATTGGCACTTTTTTAGAAATAAAAATCTGAGTAGTAATATTGAAACGGATTATTTATTGTATAAAGAAAAACCAGTAGAAGTTTACTATAAAAAATGACCGACGGTGCAATTAAAATATCTGTTTGGTTACGGAGTATCAATCATTTACCAACAAGTTTTATGTTAGCCAGGCATGAAGGCTTGATTAACCTAACAGCAATCTATAAAGAGAATTACATTTCATTAATAGCACCAATAAATATTCAAAATCTCAATACTAAAAGCAATAACTTATGAATAAGAACATTACCGTTTTTCAATTTTTTCATTGGTATAGCACAGCTGATGGGCAGTGGTGGAATTATTGTGCATCAAAAGCAAAAGAGTTAGCAGACAAAGGTATAACGCATGTGTATCTGCCGCCTGCGTATAAATCTGCATTTGGTTCAAATGAACCTGGCTATGCAGTATATGATTTGTATGACCTCGGTGAGTTTAACCAGAAAGATACGGTTCGTACAAAGTACGGAACTAAAGACGACTACCTTAATTGCATCAAAGCTTTTCATGACAACGACATTGAAGTAGTGGCAGATATTGTTTTAAATCACAGGCATGGCGCAGATGCAAAGGAATTTTTTGCTGCAGCTTTAGTTAACACCGAAAACAGAAACGATTTTGTAAGTGAACCGCACCAGATAGAGGGATTTACGCAATTTAATTTCCCAGGCCGTAACGATAAATATTCAACATTTAAGTGGAACCACACTACCTTTAGCGGTATTGATGGAGAACTTAATGGGCAGAAAGTAATTTATAGTATTCAAAATGAATATGGCGCAGGCTGGGAGGAAGTGACAGAAAATGAAAATGGAAATTTTGATTTTTTGATGGGTGCCGATGTAGAATTTAGAAATGAGGCTGTAAGGGAAGAATTATTTAAGTGGGGTAAGTGGTACGCAGATACAACAGGTGTAGATGGATTTAGAATGGACGCAGTAAAGCACATGTCGCCCATATTTATAAAAGATTGGATTAACCAAATGAAATCTTATTGCAACCGGTATGTTTTTGTAGTAAGTGAATATTGGAAAAATGATGTGGGAGCACTACTTAATTATTTGAATATCGTTGAAGATGCTACACAGTTATTCGATGTGCCGCTGCACTTTAATTTTTATGAAGCTTCACAAAAGAAAAATGAATACGACTTGCGAACCATATTTGATGGAACCCTGCTGCAGCAGCGGCCAGAAATGAGCGTAACATTTGTTGAGAATCATGATACACAGCCATTGCAATCTTTAGAATCAACCGTAGATTTTTGGTTTAAGCCACTGGCTTATGCACTTATTTTATTAAGAGAACAGGGAACGCCGGTGGTATTTTATCCCTGCTTATATGAAGCAAACTATTCTGATGAAAAAGAAGGCCAAAAGCATGAAATCAAGCTTGCTGTGGTGGATGAATTAGATGCCCTTTTAAATGCAAGGAAGGATTATGCTTATGGCAGGCAAATTGATTACTTCGACCACCCAAATGTAATTGGATGGGTAAGGCAAGGGGCAGAAGATGTACAAAATTCAGGATGCGCCATAGTTTTAAGTAATGGCGATGATGACTTTAAGGAAATGGATATGGGTAATAATAAGGGCAATAAAACTTATAAAGACATAACAAATCATGTTCAGGAGGAGGTAATTACAAATGAATATGGAATAGGAATTTTTACCGTTAAAGGCGGTTCAATATCGGTATGGATTATTAAAGAATAAAAGTTTGCTTATGAAAAAAAATATGGATGTTTCGTACACCTGCGATAGAAAACTATTCAAGAACTTAATAAGCAAACTGAAAAGTTTCAGGAATCCATAAAAGCGGCTATCAATAATAAATCTTATCTACTCCCGGCACAATAAACGATGAAAAAACCTTCTGTAGTCGAAGCAAATTTATTATAAAAAAATGCACCATTAAAATTACTAAACAGCAAGGTTTAAAAAAAATGAGGCTGTCTCAAAGACTATGAGACAGCCTCTTGTAATTAATGAATGCTATTTGTGATTTATTTATGCAAAAAATTTATGCAGGAACTTTTTCTAATTTTTCTCTATCCCAAAAACGATGCATGGCTATTGCTTTCACAAATAATGTTGCCAACTTATTATTGTCTTTAGTTACAATAATTCCTTTCGTTATAGCATCTTCTTCTTTAAAGTGTTTCGGCAATTTTTTATAAAAATATGTTTCCTCCAACACCTGCAAAGCATCTTCATCGGCAGCTATAGCCTTACAATGTTTAAAAGCCTCATTTAAAAAGTGGATTGCATCAGGTTCCCCTGCAAGTGTGGCTACACTGTTGATTCCGCCAGGCACATACACTGCATCATACAAAACGGAAGCAGTAGTAAGTAAACTTTTAGGAACAGGAAACTCTATATTATTCTCAGACATCACAGAACCTAATTTTGGACCAACAAGTTCCACTACTGCACCTTCAGCTTCCAGTTTATCTTTAACGGCAGTTAAAGCTTCTTCATTTACACCGTCTGCCACAAGGAAGGCTATTTGCCTGGTCTTGATAGTATTCTTAACAGTATTTTGCATACTTAAAGCTGCAGAACTTTCAAGAGAACTCTCAAAAAAGACTGGCATATAATCATCTGGATTTCCATCAGCCGGCATACTGCCATTAACAGGCTCAATTTTTGTAGGAATTTTCAATCCTAAGTATACTGCTACCGCTGCTGCCAAACCTTTATCTACGTAAGTAAGCATTTTAATCATTCGCTCCCGGATAGTTACAGTTTCAACTTTTCCCAATTCAAAACACAACGCATCGGTAAGGTGACTTTTCTCTGCATCCGACTGGCTGTTAAAAAATAATTTTGCCTGACTAAAATGATCAAAAAAACTTTTGCTACGGCCTCTTACTTTATTACTTTCAATTCGTTCTGGGAAACTTGTGAAGCCCCCTTCGCTGCCTTTAGCCTGAAATGGACAACCACCCCCCAATGTCTTTGGCTGATAACTTACCCTGCCAGTATTAATAGTATGGCGCATGTGGCCATCCCTTTGATTATTGTGTACCGGAGCAATTGGCCGGTTGATGGGCAACTCCTGAAAATTGTGGGTACCTAATCTTGAAAGTTGTGTATCAGTGTAAGAGAATAACCGGCCTTGTAATAGTGGGTCGTTTGTAATATCTATCCCCGGAATCAGATGACCAGGATTAAAAGCAACCTGTTCAGTTTCTGCAAAAAAGTTATCTGGATTTCTGTTCAATGTCATTTTACCAATTCTTATTACCGGCACTATTTCTTCCGGGATTAATTTGGTTGGGTCAAGTAAATCAAATTCATATTTATGTTCATCTGCCTCCGGTATAATTTGAACGCCTAATTCCCATTCTGGAAAAGCACCTGATTCGATAGCTTCCCATAAATCCTGCCGGTGAAAATCTGCATTTTTTCCTGAAATTTTTTGCGCTTCATCCCAGGCCACAGCATGTATGCCTAATAAAGGTTTCCAGTGAAATTTTACAAAATGAGATTCACCCTGTTCGTTAATTAATCTGAAGGTGTGTACACCAAAACCTTCCATCATTCGCAAACTTCTTGGAAGAGCCCGGTCACTCATGGCCCACATAATCATGTGCATACTCTCTGGCATAAGAGAAATAAAATCCCAGAACGTATCATGTGCTGATGCGGCTTGAGGTATTTCATTATGAGGTTCTGGTTTTACAGCATGTATAAGGTCAGGAAACTTGATAGCATCCTGAATAAAAAATACAGGCATATTATTTCCAACCAAATCATAATTTCCTTCAGATGTATAAAATTTTACGGCAAAACCTCTTACATCCCTTGCCAGGTCAGTAGAGCCACGGGAACCAGCAACTGTTGAAAAACGAACAAACACTGGTACTTGCACTCCCACTTGATTAAATAATTTTGCCTTGGTATATTGCCCAATGGATTCATACAATTCAAACATACCATGCGCTGCCGAACCTCTTGCATGTACAATTCTTTCCGGGATTCTTTCATGGTCAAAATGATGGATTTTTTCACGAAGAATAAAATCTTCAATTAGTGTTCCACCCCTCTCACCAGTTTTTAAAGAATTTTGATTATCATTTATTTTCAGACCGTGGTTAGTTGTAAGTAAAGTGCCTTCATCATACACTTTGTTTTGTTCAAGGTCTTTTATTTTTTCACTATCCTGGTTGGTCTTTATTTTTTTTGACATAGCAATTGTTTTAGCGTATTAGTAATAAGGTTATTTAAAAATTATTTTTTACTGCGGCTAAATAAAAAGACGATTAAAAGAATTACTGCCACCACAATGATAATTCCAAACCACATACCGCCTTTAAAAATAGTTCCAATAGCTTCGCAACCAGAAAGTGCTGCCATCAAAAAAATGAGTGAGAGTGCATAAGTCTTTTTCATAAATACTGATTTAAATAGCAATAGCTGAAAGTTTAATTTTCAGCCATTGCTACTGTTGTTTTAATTACATTGTTTTTTTTAGTTTGAGTGATTTTTCACCTTCTTCTGCCATTTCCATATCATCATCGTCGCCTTCCGCAGCTTCAAGATTTACCGATGTTTCTGCAACTTCAGTCAGCTTGCTGTCAGCATCTTTTTCTTCATTTAAAGATTCTTCCAATAATGCTGCAGCATCCTCCTCACCTAAAATTTTTGCGAATGCACACAATGTTCCATAAGTGGCAATTTCATAATGTTCTACTTTTTGCCCAGCCATAATAATCCCTGCATCCCTTACTACTCCTTCTTCGCATTCTTGCATAATACTTTCAGCTTCTTTAATCAGTCCTTCCATAGCATCACACTTTTTTGCACGGGCAGTTTTACCCAACACTTCAAATACTTCTTCCAATCTGCTTACCTGTCCTTCAGTTACAGAGAGATGGTCTTCCAATGCCGTAATCAATTGTTCGGATGTAGCATTCTTAGCCATTTTCGGCAAGGCTTTAACCAAGGCTTTTTCAGCCCAATAAATATCCTTTAAACCATCTTCAAATAATTCCCTTAATCCCTGGGCTTCTTTAGAAGAATTTTTAGCATCTGAATTGTTTGATGCCGACTTTTTTCCAGTGCTTTCCTGAGTGCCGGATTTAGAATTTGCCTTTCCTTTGGTTGCTCCATTTTGCAGAGCAGTTTCGTTTGATTTCATTTTTTCATTTTTTTTAAATTTTAAAAAATAACTAACTACATTTTTTTTAAAAGAAAAATTGTGCCGTCTATTCTTCCATTTTGTCGTCCTTATCATGTCCCTCCAGTTTCACTAACTTATTATATAAGCCTAATAAAAGAAAAGGTGCTGCCCATTGGCCAATAAATAACGCCTCGTGTTTTTTTCCCATTAACTTCAATGTCAGTGATACTCCCATTGAGCCAAGGGCACCCCATAGAAATAAATCGGATGGAAGTTTTGATGTTTGCTCTTCGATAGCCTTGGCTACCGGGCCTTCTTTGCGTTGTTGTGTTTCCATAATAATGATTTTGTTTTAAAATTTAGTTTCAAAATATATGCCGTTGCAATTCGCTGTTATTTGTTAGGATAAAAAATAGATGTTAGTATTGGGAGTATTGATTTGAGTGTGGTACAGGATAAACATTCCGCTCAAAATGTAGATTTTTTTACCCGATTTACTAATTAAAAAATTAATACAGACGTAATAATTAATGGAAACTCAGGAAAGAAAAATAAGATAAAAAGCTGTAGTTTTTCTTTGCCTGATTCAGTTCATTAAATTCAATCAAGTTTATCTTCGCCCTTATAGATTTTTGAGCTGGCTCATTGGGTAACACCCTTCTTAAAATCTTTACGGCAAGCCCTTTTGCGCTAATATAAAATGGCTTTCCTTTTCTATAGAAAAAGAATTTAACGGGAAATAAGTCCGATGGGTATTTTTCCGCAAAACGCCCATCAAGGTTAAAAAACAGTTGCCCACAGCTATCCATATCAAATGTATTTTTATAACCGAGTACCTGCCTGGTATTTGAATCTATACATCTGTATATAATAACCTGGCCACAGTCTAATATTTTCTCCCTGATAAATTCAGGTTGTGTACTTTTTGCCATACTAGCTATTTTAAAAAGTTGTTGAAAAAGCTGTGCCAAAAACTTTTGTGGAAATGCTGGCAACGATTTTGTTTAGAAGAGGTTTAAAAAACAAATGGGTTTTATGCAATAGCAATATTGGGGGTTTATTATAAAAATAGTCTGATACAATATCAGGAAGAAGATAAAATTTTCTATCAATTTTTAATTCAACATAAATGGCAAAACGACTGAAAAATGACACCTTAACACATAAGGATTTAATTAACCTTTATGAAAATCCTGCATTGACTGCAGATGCTGTTAACCTAATCTATATAAAGGATACAGAAAGAGGTATTGAGCGTACAGTAAAAGGTAAGCAGTTTACATACTTTTTTAATGGAAAAAAAGTTGCCGATAAATTAATTATAGCCCGAATTAATAAACTGGCAATTCCTCCGGCTTGGGAAAACGTATGGATTTGCTACCAGGAAAATGGTCATTTGCAAGCCACAGGTTTTGATGCCAGAAAACGAAAGCAATACCGGTACCATGCTTTATGGAATTATTTGCGGAACGAAACGAAATTTCATCACCTTGTTGAGTTTGGAAAGGCTCTTCCACAATTAAGATTGCAGCTTGAAAAAGATATGTCTCAGTCAGATATTACAGAATCGAAAGTAGTGGCCACAGTTGTAAGCCTTATGGAACGTACCTACATCCGTATTGGAAACGAAACTTATGAAAAGGAAAATGGCTCTTTTGGATTAACAACATTAAAAGACAGGCATGTAAAAATAGATGGTGATACTATTAAGTTTTCATTTACAGGAAAAAAAAGTGTGCAACATGCAATTACTTTAAAAAATAAAAAATTAGCAAAGGCAGTTAAAGATTGCAGGGATATACCCGGCAAGGAATTATTTCAATATTATGATAAAGATAATAACCGGCAAAAAGTTGACAGCAGCATGGTGAATAATTATATAAAACAGGCAACCGGAGGTAACTTTTCAGCAAAAGATTTCAGAACCTGGGCAGGGTCGCTGAACATACTTCATTCCTTTGCGGCAATGGAAGAAATTATTGATGAAAAAGAAAAGAAAAATGTTGTTTTAAAGGCACTGGACGATGTAAGTAAAGCATTAGGCAATACAAGAACTGTTTGCAGAAAATACTATGTGCATCCCGGAATTATCTCAATGTATGAGAATGATAAACTAAAAAATTATTTATCTCAGTTGAATAAATTAGAAGTGGATGATAATGTTTCTGGCCTTACTACTTCAGAGAAAATGCTGATGAAAATATTGCAGTCGGACGATATAAAAGCCAACTTGAATCTTGCTCCACAACAATTGTAGGATTTCTTTTTAGGATACTTTTTTAACCTTTGTAGCCAGGCTGGCTTTTAATTGCGCCATCAGGTCGGTTGCTTTGGAATGTACAATCTTCATTTGAGGTAAAGGTTTCAATTTACCTTTTGATTTGGCCTTTATAATTTTCATTAATTTTTCGGTGTAAGTGTCTTTGTATTTTGCAATGTCAAATTTTCCCGAAAGCTGATTAATTAATTCAGTTGCCATTTTCATTTCTGCTGGTTTACTTGCCGACGCAGGGATTTTTAATTCTGCTGGTTCTCTAATTTCCTGTGCAAAACGTATCCTGTTTACCAGAATTACATTTCCTTCTGTTTTTATCAGGCATAAACTTTCCTTGCTGCGTAATACAAAACTGCCTAGCCCGGCCTTACCAGATTTCTTCAGTGCATCCCGTAGTAAGCCATAAGCTTTCACCCCATTTTTTTCAGGCTCTGCGTAATAAGGCGTTTCATAGTAGATGCTGTTAACTTCGCTTTCATCTACAAATTGACTTATCTCAATCATCTTTGTTTTTTCCGGCGCTGCTCTTGCAAAATCATCTTCATCTAAAATTATATACCGGTCGTTCAGATTATAAGCCCTTACTATATTTTTCCACTCTACTTCTTTACCTGTATTTTCATTTACTCTTTTAAATTTAATATTAGCATTGTCTTTTTTATCCAGCATGTCAAGGTCAAGTTCACTGGCTTTTACTGCACTAAATAATTTTATTGGAATATTTACTAAACCAAATCCAATGGCACCTGACCAAATTGCTTTCATGCTAATATGTTTTATTTATAAATAGCGGTAATACTTATTGGCTGAAGCCTTCTTGAAAAATTAAAGCAACTTACACAACTCATTCATTTTTAAAAGCAAAAGTTGTTAAGTGAAATTGAAAAAAATATGCCAAAACTTTTTCATTATAACTGCATTATGATGTATTTATTACTGAGTAAATATTTCCCCGATACCTTAATATAATGTTCGCAAAGTATTGAAAATTTAGGTTCTTGAGGAACCTCCTTCTTTTAAAAGTGGTTGGAATAGAAATTGCTTTTAAAATTTAAAAAATAAAATTATGGGAGACATTAAAAATTTAATTGACGGCGATGCTGTTCAAAAAATTAAGCAATTAGCCATGGATGCAGACATTGCATTATTTGCCACAAACATCCTTACCATTCCAACTTCCGTTAGGCCAATGAGTACACAGGGTGTAGATGAAGAAGGCAATCTTTGGTTTATGAGCAGAATAGACAGTAATAAAAACCGGGATATAGCTAATGATAACCGGGTGCAGTTATTTTACTCAAACAAAAGCAATTCAGAATACCTGAGTATTTACGGCCATGCAGAAATTGTAACCGACCGCAACAAGATTGAGGAATTGTGGACACCAATAGCAAAGGCGTGGTTTACAGAAGGCAAAGATGACCCCTCTATTTCGCTGATAAAAATTCATCCGGTGGAAGCTTACTATTGGGATACAAAAGAGAATAAAGTAGTAGCATTACTCAAAATTGCTGTGAGTGCTATAACAGGTGTAGAAAATGACGGAGGTGTAGAAGGAACAATAACAATAAATCAGTAAAGAGGAGTGAGGTAATTGTAAGAGAGGAGCAAGGAAATGGATTGTTGCATCAAATTGAACCTACCATACCAGTCTTAATAAGATATGTAAAAGCACAAAATAATAACGACAATATTTTCTAAAAAGGTTATTAAAATTAAGGGTGTAAATATATTGACACTAAGTAATGAATTTTCGTATTCTTTAAACCATGAAAATATTTGGGAAATATATTTATAAATTCAAAATTGCTTTTTACTGAAAAATTAAAGAATAAAGTAGTGTTAATAACCGGCGGTGACAGTAGCGTAGGTAGGGCTGTGGGTATTTTATTTGCCCGTCAGGGTGCTGATATTGCTATTGTATATCTTAATGAAACAATTGATGCAGCAGATAAAAAAGTTACCCGAAAAATTGATGGAAGTACTAAAGACTGTTATTTTAAATAAATCTTCTTCATAATTATGATAAATAAACATACAAAAAATAAATTTCTCTAAAACAAAAAACACAGCTATGGAAAATATTGCAAATACAAAAGGGCATCAATTTGAAAAGACCTTTTCTCAAATTGCTTCAAAAATTACAAAAGCTACTGGCAGCCCTTATGTTGTACTGCTTGCATGTTTGATTGTAATTATTTGGGGAGCAACTGGTCCTATATTTCATTATTCTGAAAACTGGCAGTTGGTTATAAATACCGGTACTACAATTATTACTTTTATTATGGTTTTTATAATTCAACATGCACAAAATAAGGATACTACAGCTATGCAAATTAAATTGAATGAATTAATTGCGGCCAATAAGCTGGCAAGCAACCGGTTAGTAAACAGTGAAGATTTATCGGAAAAAGAACTGGAAACTTTGAAGAAGTTTTATAAAAAAATTTCTAATCTGGCTGAAGATGAGAATGAAATATTTACCTCTCATTCAGTGGATGAGGCTAAAGAAATTAATGAAGAAAAACGAGACAGCAACATTAAGCCTGAATAATAATAATCATCAACTACAATTAACAAACTCACTCTAAAAACTTATTATGAAGAATAAATGTCGAACACTAATTGCTATTGTAGTTGTAATTTGTTTTTCATTTACTTCATGTGAAACTTTAAAAGAGTCTTCTAAATATAAATTTAATGACGGATTTTACAAGACTACTAACAATGGGAAAAAAGAAACCGTGTATGTACTT
>JAYWAU010000209.1:0-4981 GCA_043782265.1 Ferruginibacter sp.
GCTGTTGAGGATTATGATTATTGCTTTTGTAAGATTGCAGCAAAAAAGGAATAGCTAAAAAAAGGATGCGTAAATATTTCATATTGACATAGTAATTATAAATGTAAGATAGTTAAAAGTTGCCAGTACTTTTAACTGGCAAAATGTATAACATTTCTATTAAGATAAACAAAGGTTACAGTAAAATAGTAAGTTGTTGTTTTTACTGGCGGCATTTCTTTGGTCTTCACCGTTGTAGTATTTCCACCTCAACGAATCCGGCAAATCAATGTTCATTTATTGATACCCTTTTGCCTGCAGCCTGAATAATTCAGCATAGCGCCCGTTCATTTTAAGCAATGCTTCATGGCTGCCTTCTTCTAACAGTTCGCCTTTTTCCAACACCAATATTCTGTCTGCCATGCGTACTGTTGAAAAGCGATGCGAAATAAGTACTGCTGTTTTTCCTTTTGTTAAATCGGAGAAACGTTGAAACACTTCGTATTCTGCCCTTGCATCCAATGCCGCTGTAGGCTCATCTAAAATCAATAATTGAGCCTCTTTCATGTAGGCTCTTGCCAGTGCAAGCTTTTGCCATTCGCCCCCGGAAAGTTCAACGCCCTGGTTAAATCTTTTACCAAGCGACTGATCGTATTTGCCGGGTAACTTTTCTACTAAAAGGTCAGCTAGACTTTGTTTGGCAGCATGCATAATTAATGCACTGTTTTCTTTCTCTTCAATATTACCCACCGCTATATTTTGCGATACAGTCATCTGGTAACGGATGTAATCCTGAAATATAACGCCAACCTGTTTGCGCAGTGCAGCCAAATCATATTCCCGTAAATCGTGGCCATCTAAAAAAATCGCTCCCTCTGTGGGATCGTATAACCTCGCCAGCAATTTTACCAGCGTAGTTTTACCAGCACCATTCTCCCCTACCAAAGCCAGTTTTTCACCCACCTGCAGGGTGAAATTTAAGTGACGGTTTGCCCATCTTTCTGAGTTAGTGTATTTAAATCCAACATCTTTAAAAGTAAAACCCTGTTTGATAGGATTGGGAAAAGGCAGCCCATTGATAGATAATTTTATCTTTGGCTGAATGGTAAAAAAATCGAAGAAATCTTTTAAATAGATGGCCCCCTGGGAGATGGCCGTAAAGCGGGAAAGAATAGCTTCCAGCAAACTCCTAAGCTGGCGGAACGAACCTGCTAAAAAAGTTAACCCTCCAATAGTAAGGCTGCCGGCAATGGTTTTTGAAATGATGAAAAAATAAGCTCCATAATAACCTAAACTGCCAATAACTGCAAATACGGTTCCCCATAAAGACCGCTTTATGATAAGCGGTTTATTAGCCTGGTAAAACTTATTGGACAGTGCACGAAAACGATCAATCAAAAAATCAGACAGATCAAAGATTTTTACTTCTTTGGCTGTTTCATCACTGGCACCAATAAAACGAATGTAATCCAGCTCCCTTCGCTCCGGAGTTTGCCTGCGGGAGAGTGAATAATCTTTATCATTAAAATAAAACTCTGAAATAAAAGCAGGTATCACCGTTATCAAAAGTAACAACAACAACCATGGATTAAACACAACCAAGCCGGCAGCCAAAAATACCATTGTAATTAAATCCTGCACCTGTCCAAACACTTGTGAAAGCAAAATGGTACGGCCAATGGTTTGCTGGCGGGCTCTTTCCAGCTTATCATAAAATTCAGAATCTTCAAACTGATCAAGATCAAGTATCGCTGCATGTTGCATAATTTTTACAGAAGTGAAATTGCTAAACAAATCACTTAATAAACTATCTACCAGCAATGTTAAACGGCTTAGTCCATCCGATAAAATAGCAAGACCAAATTCAATTACAACCAGTCGCCATAAATAGGCGGATGAACTATTTACTGAACCCTGGCTTAAATGTACCACCTGATCAATAATTAATTTACCAACAAATAAGATAGCCACGGGTATTGCAGATCGTACGAGGCGTAACAATGCAGTTGTAACTGTAAGCCGTGGACTTGTTTGCCATACCAGCTTAAAAAAAGCCGGAAGATTATTCAATGCCGAAAACCTTTCTTTTAATGTAATTGCTGCCATGTTAATAAACCTTTATGAATACCCTATTTCTTGAAATGCTGGTAGCGGCGAAGTTACATAGAGTTGCAGTTTGGTTGTGTGATTTGTTACCGGGAAGCGTGTGAGAACTTAGCCCGTTAATTTTTATAAACCAGCACAATTATAATTTACCTGACATTCGAAGCTTGCAATAGCAAGTTAACATACAAACCTTTGAGAACAGCCCCACCTTTAATACTTTGGCGGGCATTGCTTTCTGAAAAGCTATCATTTTTTGCAACACTATATGGATATTTTTCTGGTAATATGGTTCAATGTCCTGCGGAGATTGAATACCAAAATTTCGATAGACTCTCCAGTAATAATCAAAAGCTACAATGTTTCGTAATGCCCTTACTCCTATCTTTTCAAATAATACGTGGTTCTCATACATTTGAACAGCAATATTTTTATACGTATAATTAGTAACCTGGTCATCATTTAACCCTACATGTATTAACACTTCCGGAATATAAAAACACTTTATATTATTTTGTAACAACTCAATATAAAAAGCAAAATCAACAATGTATTTAAAGCGGTTATCGTATAAATAAGGAACCTCCTTTTTAATGATAATACAACTTGGATTACCAAAATAATTTCGTCTCAACATATGGTAGGGAGAAAGGCTTAAGAAGTACCGATCGTACGAGTTACATTTAATTACTTTTTGAATATTGTTTACTGCATCTTCAAAAACAAATGCGGCATAAAAAACCTGTGCTGTTGAATTGTTCTTTATTGCATCAACAAACAATGCCAAACTTTCATCGCTTGCAAAATAATCGTCGTCGTGTATCAGTTTAACCCACTCGCCCGTTGCTTTTCGTATACCCTCATTCCAGTTTTCTGGTGTTCCCAATGCAACAGAATTTTTATAATAAACCAGCCTGAATTTGTTGGGATAGTTATCGCAAAAGTTTTTTACTGTATCCTCCGGACTATCATCCGTTATAATTACTTCAAAGTCTGTAAATGTTTGCCTGCCGATTGAATCCAACAATTTTTCCAGGTCTGTTATCCGCTTGTAGGCTGGTATGCAAATGGAAATAAAGTATCTATGGTTGGTTGGAAGCATCATTTAGTTTTAAAATATCTTTTAAATAAAAACAATACTACAAATGGCCATGCAGTAATATATCTCCAGGTTTTGCTTTTATATAACCAGGTAATTTTATTGCTGAATGAAATATCTTCCTGCTTTAAGCGGATAAGCCAATTGCGAACAAATACAGATTCGAATTTACTCTTTTTTACAGATAAATCTTTGGTATAAAAAGGCAGCGAAGATTGCTTTTTTGAATGCCACAGCAACGTGTTATTGACCCAATCATCACCAAAATTTCCACCCTCTGTAAGATGAATTAAATCAATTTCAAAAGATACAATCACTTTAAATTTTTGCGCAACCCTGAATGAAAAATCAATGTCATATAAATGAAAACCCTTCAAAAGTGTTTCATCAAATTTAACCTGTTGCCAAACATTTTTTTTACAACATAATAAAACGCCGTCCAAAACTACTACGTCTTGTGTACGTGTTCCCGGCGCAGGATTAAAATACATTGGCAGCTTTTGATCATTGCTGTCAACATGCAATATATTGCAGCAATCCAGGGCTTCAATTCCACTAAACCATCCCGATGGCACACTGCTTTTATATTTACTGCCTGCAATGCCAATAAGTCCGGGACTGTTATCTTTCTCAAAATAATTCAACAATTTTTCTCCCCAATTTTCAGTTTGAAAAAGTACATCTTCATGAACAAAAAGCAATACATCGTATTTCGCTTTTGATGCTCCTACATTATAAACTTCGGTAAGGCTTTTTGGCGATACCGTATTTTCTATGACAACAAACTCCCAAACCACCCCAATAGTTGCAGCAATATTTTTTTGCACCTGTTGAGCGAGGCCCTTATTTATTGAACAGATGATTACAGAGATCATAGTTTAAGTAAGCTGTTTTCTTTGTGAGCCTTTTTTAATATCTCTTTACATATACCTTATTTGCGGAAGCAGAATATATTCAACTGTACGTCATAAGATGTATAAGGATTTCTGGTTCTGTAAAAAGGCGTTTCATAAATAGAAGCCGCTTCTTTTATATAAAAATTAAACCCTGCATCACTAATTACATTTATCATTTTTACCAACTCCTTATTTTGATCAAAAGTTCCGTGATATTCCAAGAACATATTTTTAACAAAATGTAAATTATCTGCAATGTCCGTTAACACCACGTTTTCTGCCCCTTCAATGTCAATCTTTAAAAAGTCAACCTGCCTGTTTAAAAAGTCTTTTAACCTCACGGCCTTTACTTCTATTGTATTGCTAGCTATATTCGTTTCTATTTTACTTCCCATGGAGCTTTCATTGGAGAACTGCAGGGTTGTATTTTCATTCCAAATCGCCTCTTTATAAAGCAATACATTTGAATATCCGAATGAATTAATATTCTTATTCAGGAGGTTGAAATTTGTTTCATCTGGTTCAAAAGCTATAATCTCAGCCTGGGGAAATTGTTGCTTCATATAAATAACACTCATGCCAATATTGGCACCGCAATCAATGATGTAAGGATTTTCTACTAAATGCTGTTTGTAAATCTTATCAATAAAAATTTCCTTTAACCCATGCAACAACTCGGGAGCACTATAAAAGAAAAGATTGTTATTAAATAATTTATGAATCCTGATTTTTCCTGCAGGCAGGTGTTTGTAATATTTTAATGTTATCCAGTTTACGTTAACCTCTTTATAAGGATTGGCTAATAAAAATTTTATTTTTTTTTGCACTCCATTGGTGATATTTTTTAAAAAACTTTTACTTGCCATTTGTATTTTTTGTAAAATTTATTTCTTGCTATTTGTTT
>JAYWAU010000210.1:0-4959 GCA_043782265.1 Ferruginibacter sp.
AATACAATTATTATTTATTAATTGGTAAAGAAGTTTTGATTTTTCAAGCTTTTTAAGTGTTGTGAGCCTGCATTGTGGACGAATGCGTAAAAAAAGAAAAGGTTGCATCAACATTGACTGGCAATAATTTTCTATGTTGATAGATTCACTTAAATAATCATTAAAAGGAAAAATGTCAGTAAGTAAAAAATCATCTTTTACCAATTCAAGTTTATCTGACAAGGGCAAACTTATTTTTTTATTCCAGTGGGGATTTAAGTTTTCTAAAAATGCAGACTCCACATCATCGCACAAAAAAGTTGCCATAATTATTTTTTGTTCTGTCGACAAATTTTTCATGGCAAATCCAAGACGAAAATAGTTGTAACAAAGAGAAGAAATTTGTTTTCTGTCTTTTGACCCATACTTTTTTTCCTTACTAAAAAAATGTTTTATAAAAATAGCAAAGGGCTGATCTCCCTTATACAATAGTATTAGTTTTACAGCGGTGTTAATGTAGGAATGGTAACGGCTCATAGCGTACAAATTTAAACGGCTGGTTTTATCCAGCCGCAAAAAATCAATTTAACTAAACTACAGTTCCAGTAAACTTTTTACAGGATCTTTACCAAATAAAAGCAACGCAGGATTTTCTAACAATTCTTTTACCCTTACCAAAAAACTTACAGATTCCCTTCCATCAATAATCCGGTGATCGTAACTAAGTGCCAGGTACATCATCGGTTTAATAACAACCTGTCCGTTAATGGCCATTGGTCTGTCCTGAATTTTATGCATGCCCAAAATTGCACTTTGCGGAATATTTATGATGGGTGTACTCATTAACGAACCAAACACTCCGCCATTGGTAATGGTGAAAGTTCCTCCACTCATTTCTTCAATCGTTAATTTATTTTCTTTTGCCTTGGTTGCCAACTCAACTACTTTTTTCTCAATTTCGGCCATACTTAAACTTTCAGCATTGCGTATTACCGGCACAACAAGACCTTTGGGGGCAGATACTGCAATGGATACATCACAGTAATCATGGTATTGAATATTTTCACCATCAAGTAATGCGTTAACTGCAGGCCATTCCTGCAAGGCAAAACAACAAGCTTTGGTAAAAAAACTCATAAAGCCAAGATTAACACTATGCAGCTCTTTGAACTTATCTTTATTTTTTGCCCTTATCTCCATGATGGCACTCATATCCACCTCGTTAAAAGTGGTGAGCATAGCAGTAGAATTTTTCGCTTCAACTAACCTACGACTGATTGTCTTGCGCAGGTTACTTAATTTTTCGGTTCGGTTCTTTCTGCCAAACAATTCAACTCCTGGTTTTCTTCCGGGGTTGTTGATGGCTTCAAGCACATCTTGCTTTATAATTTTTCCATTACTGCCGCTGGCTGTAACAGTTTTAACATCTACGTTTTTGTCAGCAATAATTGCGGCTGCAACGGGCGTTGCTTTAACAGCAACCTCTGCCTGAACCGGAGCTGTAGTTTTTGCTGCGCTTGTTTCTTGTTTTACTTCCGCTGTAGCAACAACCGATGAAGGTTTTCCTTCAGGTTTCACTGCATCGGTATCTATGCTACATGCAACGTCTCCTATTTTTAAAGTCTCGCCTTCCGGTGCAATAATTTTTAAAGCACCCGCCTGCTCTGCATTAATTTCAAATGTTGCCTTTTCACTTTCCAATTCTGCAATCACTTCATCCCGTTCTACCCATTCCCCATCTTTTTTTAACCATTTTACGAGGGTAACCTCTGTTATACTTTCACCTACCGAGGGTACCTTTATTTCTATTGCCATCTTTTTAATTTAATGTTCTGCGAATTTCGGGTAATTTACAAGATTAATAAAATCGTTTTACCTAAATGCTCTTTTTTTCAATAATAATTATTCATCTTTACAAAATAAAATACCATTGTCCCCCAATAAAAAAATGGTATTCTCCGTTTAACATTACTTAATACAGGTTATAGAATAATTCTGTAATTTTAGCAGATAAATATAATACTTATAATTTTTATAAATAATATCAGCATGATGATTAAAAAATTACATCCTATTTTTTTATTATTGGGATTAATTGTTTGCAATAATTCGTTTGCACAATTATACATCAACAACGCCACTTTTGTTATACAGTCTGGTGCTACCGTAACTGTACAAGGCGATTTAACCAGCAATACCGATATACAGGGAACAGGTAAATTATTATTAAAAGGAGCAGCCAGCCAAAATGTAAATATGGGCGGCTTTTCTTTACCAACCCTTGAGTTAGACAATGCTGCAAACGCAACACTAACCGGCAATGCTAAGATTAGTACAGGTATACTTTTTACTACAGGCAAAATTATTTTAGGTGCCAATAACCTTACTCTTGCAGATGTAGCTACTGTAAGTGGCCAGGGAACAGGAAAATTTTTAGAAACAAATTCAACGGGACAGGTTTTTAAATCATTAACTGCTGATGTAACCAACAACGAAATACCAGTTGGTGTTGGAACAAACTACCGTCCTGCATTTATTACTTCAACAGGTTCTTATACCAATGCAGCTGTTGGGATTAGGGTACTAGGTGTTGCTGATCCCAATAAACCAGCCATGATTTCCGACTACCTGCTTACACATTGGCCTGTAACAAAAACTGGTGTAACCGGTACAGTAAGTGTTGCAGGGCAATACCTTGACGCAGCCGATATTAGTGGTACAGAAACTAATTTAAGGGGTTACTATTTTGATGGTACAGATTGGTCGTCTGCAAACGAAGCGCATGATATCGCATTAAATAAAGTAGCTGCACCTATCAGTAATTCAACTGGTGAGGTATATGGTATGGATAAATTTACTTTAGCTAAAACGAAGGTTTTTTTACAGGGAGCCTATAATACATCAACAGGTGCAATGTCTGATGCTTTAAGAACACCCACTAATTTAATTCCATTAACTGATCCTTACCGTAGTGCTCCTTATAGTTTTACAGAAGTTGCCAACCCGGTGGCTGAAACTGCAGCCGCAGGTGTTTTTAGTGATCAGTCAAATTCAAATGATAATATAGTTGACTGGATTTTTCTTGAATTAAGAAGCAGTGTTGCTTCTCCAGGAAATACTGTTTTACAAACTAGAAGTGCCTTATTAAAAAGAGATGGTAATGTAGTAGATGTAGATGGTGTTAGCCCTGTAACATTTAATAATGTTGTTGATGGCAATTATACTATTGCTGTACGCCACCGCAACCATTTAGGAATAAGTGCTGACCCTGCTACTAATTTACTGGCTTTAAATGAAAAGAAATCAACAGCATCTTTATTGGATTTAACCACTGCCACAGATGCACAAATTTTTGGCACAGCTGCTGCTTATAAAGTTTCAGGAGGCAAAAATTTAATGTGGGCTGGTAATGCAAATTTTAATGGTAATATAAAATTTCTTGGCTTGGGTAATGATAAAGACTATATCCTTGTAAATACTATGAATAGTATTTATAATATACCCATTAAAAATGTTTATAGCCCCGCTGATCTTAATTTTAATAGAAATGTAAGTTATATTGGACTAGGAAATGACAAAGATGTTATCCTTGTTGACGCCTTATCAAATATATCTACAGCTCAACGATTGCAAGCCCTTCCAAACTAAAATCCTATTTACTATAATTAACTTATAATACAAAACCATGAAAAAAATCTTCACGATAATTTTAGTTTCTTTTATTTGCTCTCAGAGTTATGCCCAGTTGTTACAAGCAAGTGTTGGTGTTGGATCACAAGTAAACAGGATAAAAATTTACCTTAAGTCTGATATAACATTAACTCCAAGTTCTATTTCCACTTTACAGTTTAATGTTGGTGTAGTAAATAATGGGGTAACGGTTACACCTCCGAATTTAGCAATTATAACAAATAATATTACGGGGGCAATTTGGACGATTGATGCTGTATATAGCGAAGGAGGATATTGGAACTATAATATATCTACTACATCCTCTCCATTAACTCCTTCTTTTATTGCTGGTACAGAAATGCAAGCAATGGAATTGGAATTTACGAATGGCGTACCAAATTTAGGGGACGTTGGTTTAGTTACACTGCCTGATGGTGGCACAACTACAGGTAATGCAATTTTTTATTGTAGAAGTACTACTCTTAATTCCGATGGAGTGAGTAATTTGTATTATATAAGAAGTGGAACAGTTATAGATAATCAGATAAGTTACAATCAACCCACATTCTCTCCTCCTGGTAGTGCTACATCTACTGCCATAATAACTGGAGTAGTACTTCCTGTAAAATTTGTTGGTTTAACCGCAACAAAAAAGAACAATACTGCACAACTTAACTGGCAGGTTGCAAATGAAAATTCTTTAACGGCAGGTTATGATGTAGAAAGAAGTTTAAATGGCGTCGACTTTAAGAAAGTAAGTTTAGTAGCTCCGCAAAACAATGGCCGCAGTTCTAATAGTTATACTTCAACAGATGATTTGTCAACAGTAAATGCTGCAAGCATTGTTTACTATCGCATTAAACAAACAGATAAAGATGGCAACTTTGTTTATTCAGAAATTAAGTCTGTGCGTTTAGACAGTAAAGCTATTGCTGCCAGCATTTACCCAAATCCTGTAAGAGGAAAAGCCAATCTGTCGATTGATTTAACAGAAAGTACACCAGTAACCATTACATTAAATGACGCAACTGGCAAACAGGTGCAAATCGTTCAAATGAAAGGATTAAAAGGGCAGAATACCAAAGAGATCAATATGAGTTCATTACCAACAGGTAATTATGTATTGAGAGTTTTAACAAGTACAGAAACTAAAACAATCCCCGTTATTAAAGGAAATTAATTCGCTAAATATTTATTTGAAAGCCCTGTATTGTGCACTGCCCCCAAAAAGTTAGACACTAAATGGGGGCATTTTTATGTTTAAAAGAAACAAGTATGATTATGCATTTCGGCTTCAATGTGTAGAAG
>JAYWAU010000211.1:0-4943 GCA_043782265.1 Ferruginibacter sp.
CAAATTTTTAATCAAATATTATTTTCACTTTATAAGTTTCCCTTTATCATATACCACAACAGAAATGAGTTTTCCGTTTTTGTCGAATGATTTCCATAAACCGTTAGCAATATTGCAACGTCCTCTTTTTTCCAGTTCTTTCAGGTAGGGGGTTTTATCATCACCGGGATTGCTTTCCAGCCAGTTTTCCGGGTATTCAAAAATTTTCTTTTCGGCATTCCATACACGGTAATGTTCCAGCCATTCCCATCGTTTAAGGTCGGCAGTAGTTGGGGTATCAATTAAATACCTGCGGGTGTATTTTAAATTTCCATCAGGCCAGTACCAGGTAATGTTTCCCAGGTAGCAGTTATTAAATTTCAATCCCTCAAAAACGATGTGTGCTTGGGCATCATAATTTTTTTCGTAGTATAGTTTATTGCCGTTGTAAATGGAAGGTGTTTTTTCGCTGTTGCTTGTTTTTACCGTTTCAATAATTTGCCCGCTGCTGTATGCGGTTATCCCAATAATAAACAATAAAACAAAAAGATATTTTTTCATGATCATTCAATTTAGATACGCCAGCTATTTTTAAATATTGAATTATAAAAATAGAGAAATAAATGCTGGAATAAAAATGGAGTGTGCTTTGTATATAGAAAAAGGAGAACCTGAGATGGATAAAATAATCAGGTAAAAATTACACATTAACCGGCCTAAATTTTATTTTTTCCTGGTTTATTTTAACTTTATTTTTTACTGCTGCAACTATTTTTTGCCTAAGTATAGTTTCATCTATCCCGGTAATTTCTTTTATTTCAATGATGCTGTATCGGCCCGTGTAAACAAGTTCAAGCAATTGCTCGCCTGTAATTTCAGTATTGTTTAAAATGTAATGGTGGTTATTTTTAAATGCTGCAGGATTGTTATTTATATGCCTATTAATTAATAGCCTTGCTTTGCATGTAAGCTTAGGGTAAACGTTGCTTTTATTGAGTATTTGATAATTGATACTGGTAAAAACTTCTTCAAGTATTGTATGGGAAACTACCGGACACTGTATGCAATGAAGTATCATACCATATAATTGCGATGCATAATTTGCATACGCATATTCAAAAGATAGAGCAGGTGTATTTGAAATTGATTGCATGAAGAAAATAGTATAAAATGTAAAACCAGTTTTTATAAACTCATAAAAACTGGTTTGGATACACGGCGAAAATTATAATTTTAACTGTATAATGTGAAAGTATTTAGTCTCTTTATTTTAAGAGTGATAAACACAGTAAACTAAATAAATTCAATAAGGTCATTGTTCAATGTTTCTTTTTCTGTGAACCACAAACCATGTGGTGCATTTTCATAAATAAAATACGTTGCACCATTAATAAGTTTGGAAGATTGATCGCCGGTTGCGGCAATAGGGACAGTCTTATCTGCCTTGCCGTGAATAATAAGCGTAGGAACATTTATTTTCACAACATCTTCTCTAAAATCTGTTGTTGCAAATGCTTTGGCACATTCAAGTGTTGCAATGGGCGATGATTCCATGGCTTTATTACTTGCATTGGCCAAATAGGCTTCAGTTACCGGATGATTCAACAGGTCTACACCATAAAAATCTTTATTAAAACCTTCTAAAAATGTAGGTCTGTCTTCTGTTATGGCTTTGGCCATTTTATCAAATGCTTCCTGTGGTACTCCATCAGGGTTATCTTCTGTTTGCAACATATACGGAACTACGGCACTTATCAAGACTACTTTTTTTACTCTTGCACCTCCGAAAAGAGAAAAATATTTTGCAATTTCTCCACCTCCCATCGAAAAGCCCACGAGGGTTACATCCTGTAAATCCAATCCCTCAATAATTGCTTTTAAATCACCCGCTAAAGTATTATAATCATAACCGCTAGCTGGATAATCAGATTTTCCAAAACCCCTTCTGTCGTAGGTAATGCACCTAATACCATGCTTTATTAAAGTAGTTACCTGGTACTCCCACATAGAGCCACTTAATGGCCAGCCATGTATGAATACTACATTTTTACCTTTTCCTATATCCTCATAATAAATATTAACAGGGTCGCTTACATTGCTAGATGACTTTATAAATGGCATAAAAATAATTTAGTTGTTTAATAATGCAAATATTTAAATCAAACATGCTGCCATCTTTTTTTTAAAGGAAAATGTTATATTAGAAATTAAATATGTGGAATAATTGCCGCAGTTATTTAGTATGCCTGTGAAACTTGTATACATTAATGGCTTTTTTACTTTGACAGGTATAATAGAAATAGATAATCAACCCTTACTCTGTAAGTGCATTATTTTTTGAACCTACAGCCGGTCCAAACAATTTATAAGATGTTCAGGAATACTTGAAAATATGTCAGCTTAAAAATAAATTGAAAGCGCTGCTGATTATTGCAACAGCAATCGTGCTTTTACGAATGTGTAATGGTAATTTCCATACATGTTGGCCGATATATTACATAATAAAACATGGAATAAGATTTGCCTTGATTGAACACTAGTATTACCTCACCTAAAAATTTAATCTATGAAACTGAATTCCAAAAGAGTAATTCAATTATTTTCAGCCCTTGCAATCGCAACCATTTTTACATTTTCGTGTCAGAAAAATTCAGGTACTGCAGATCAGCCAAGATTGCAGTTAAGGCTAACTGATAATCCCCCTACTGGCATAAAAGAAGTTTGGGTGGATATTCAACAGGTAGAAATTATCGTTGGCGATAGTTCACATCCTGTTACACTTACCGGCGTTCATGCCGGAGTATATAATCTGCTTGATTTAACCGGCGGTAAGGATACCCTGTTGGCCGATGCTTTGATTCCTGCGGGTACAATTAGTCAGATCAGACTAATACTGGGCGACAATAATTACATTGTTACACCAACTGGCGAAAAGATTGCGCTTAAGACGCCTAGTGCACAGCAATCGGGTTTAAAAGTGCAGCTTCATCAAGAAGTAAGTGGAGGAATGCTGTATAGGTTGGTACTGGATTTCGATGTAGCCCGGTCTTTAGTATTTGCTGGTAACAGCGGTAATGTTATTCTAAAACCTGTTCTCCGGGTTCTTTCTTTTGTTCCATCTGGTGGTAATATAAGTGGGATAGTAGCTCCGGATTCTGTGTTAACAACTGTCATTGCAATTCAGGGGCTTGATACCATTGCTTCCGCCTTTACCAATGCAACCAATGGAAGCTACTATTTGAAAGATATTCCTGCGGGTAATTATTCACTTTCACTTATTCCTTCAGATACTGCTTATAAAAAAGTCCAACTAAATACCATTGTTACGTTGGGGCAAACAACCAATGTTGATACAGTTCATCTGCAACATTAATTCGTTAAATTATTTGATAAACATATAATTTATTTAAAAGGTCATCTCAATTTCAGGAGATGGCCTTTTATTATTTGCAGCTTGCAAGGCCACATTTTAAATTAGATATAATTTATTGATAGTTGTTTACCAGACAAGTTTATAAAATAAGGGCCTGGGAACAGGTAATAAAAATTGTTTTTAATTGGGAGTGGTGTACTTTAGCATCAACTCAAATGTCATCAACAAACATATGAAAATAATACTTACAACAATTATTCTGCTACTTTTTGCAGTATTGAATATTTCTTTAACTACCCCCGCTAATTTTATAATTGGCAATGGGCAACAACCTCAAATTACAATAGACAATCTGGGCACTATTAGAATAATTTATGGTAATGCAGACAAAATATATTGTGCAACTTCAGTTGACAATGGATTAACATTTCCAGACATTCAGAAAGTTGGAGAAATAAAAGATATGCACCTCGGAATGTCAAGAGGCCCGCAGGTGGCGACTTCCAAAAATTATACGCTTGTCGCTGCGATTGACAAAAAAGGTTCGGTTCACATTTTTCAATTGCAACATCAATCAGGTAAATGGACTAAAGTCTCGCTGGCAAATGATATAGCTGGTTCTGCACCCGAAGGGTTGATGAGTATTGCAGCCGACCGAAACGATAATTTTTATGCTGTTTGGCTGGATATCCGGAATGATAAGAAGAATAAAATTTGTTTTGCTAAAACAGCAGATAAAGGATTGTCATGGACAAAAAATAAAATAGCGTACACATCACCTGATAAAACTGTTTGTGAATGTTGTAAACCAACTATTGTAGTGAGTGGTTCCAAAGTAATAATTATGTTTAGAAACTGGCTGCTGGGTTCAAGAGATCTGTATTTGTTGCAATCCGATAACAAAGGAATTTTATTTAAGGAGCCGGTTAAACTTGGAAATGGTACATGGAAATTAAGTGGTTGTCCGATGGACGGGGGTGGCTTAATAATAAATGATAAGCAGCAAATAAAAACAGTTTGGCAACGGCAGGGAAGTATTTATTATGCAACGCCGGGTGAAGCTGAAAATGAAATAGGAAAGGGGAGAGGTTGCAGCATAATTGATTCTAAAAATCCAATCATAACCTGGCAGGAAGGAAATAAACTAAAAGTAAAAGAATTCAACAAAGCCGAAGTTTTGGATGCAGGAGTAGGCGGTTTTATAAAAGCAATAAGGACAAAGGATAAGAACATATTTTGTACGTGGGAGCAGGAAGGGGAAATTACTTTTAAAAAGCTATAACATAACCCATGACTAATTTATCTCAGCAGGTTTGGCCTGAAAGAAAACTTAATAAAAGGGCTGGTTCAGACTTTTAAAAAATCGGTTTGGTTAGTAGTTGCCTATTTTAGCATTCATAAAATTAAAAAATATGAAATTAATATGTGGCCTAATTTCGATGGTGGTAATTATTGCATCTTGTGATACTAATAAAAAGCAAACACAGCTTCCTATTGTTGGTACCTGGCAACTGGTATCAGCAACAAGTACAGAAAAAGACAGCACCACATCTACCTTTAATGTGAAACAAAAAATGATTAAAATTATTAA
>JAYWAU010000212.1:0-4938 GCA_043782265.1 Ferruginibacter sp.
TGCCGTGTCCAATCATAAATTATTTTTGAACTGTCAGCAGTAAAGCCATAATAACGGTGCGGAAAAACATTGTCGGTAATTTTTTTCTTCACCACATTAAGAGGATTGCTGATATCCAGTGTCACAAGATCGGAGTATAAATCTGCATACAAGGTATTTCCTTTAACAGCAATATCTATGTTACCTGGGATATCAATAAAACCGGTATTGACAGGAGCTGCAGGGTTAGTATTGTTGATGATATGAATCCCCTTATTTACCTCATTTAAAAAAATGTATTTCCCAATTATGAATAATTTGCCCGGTACTTTTATGCCCCTTGCAGCACTTGTTTTTATATTGTCTCTTACTTCGGTTGTGGTTTTATAAAGTGGCTCAAACCAGGTATAAGAATAGGTATGTGTACAGGAGTCTTTAACGCAACTGTTAAAACAAGTTATAATAATTATACACAGAGAGTAGCAAAGCAACTTTTTCATACTGTTTATATTTTGGTGGTGATATATCAGTCTGACAAGTTAATCAGCCAGAGGGTTGCACTTACAAAAAATAACGTTGCTATTTTTTACCAAATATTTTTTGAACTTGTATTCCAAAATAACTGTAGTTGCTGCTTTGATAACGCCCGGTAGCAGCCATCTTGTTTAAGCTGATATATATATCCGGGCCTACAAGAAAAGGATTTTTAGCACTACCAGATAAGGAGAACAACAACCCTACAGAAATACCAATTTGGGTTTTATTAAACAGTGAGTTATTGCTATAGTATTTTAATGATGCCGTATCAAACTGAAGTGCGTTTGTAGCCATCAACTGAGCAATTGAAATACCTGTATTTAAATAAAGAGGGTGTTTGTTTTGCTTACCCAATTTTATGTGCACAGCCAACGGCATTTCTAAAAAGTGAAAATGATTTTTGTACCGGGTGCTGATTCCCGTTCTGTAAAAAAAATCGCTTTGTGATAAATAGCTATTGTTGTTTGCAATAACGGCACTGTCTACCCTGCTTCCTGTCATCATAACAGAGTTGTACATTTTATAATTTAACCCAATACTAAAAACTGTTTTAGGTGAAATATTTTTTTGTGCAAATATGCCCAAAACCAGCCCTGCTGATGGCTTTATAGCAGAGGGGCGATAAGAAATACCATTGTTAGCACAGTTTACACAACCCGATACCTGGTCTGCTGAGGTATATGCACGGGAGCCATTGCCGTTACCCATACCTACAATTCCTAAATAACCATTTCGGGTAGAGGAAGCTCCTAAAGAAAAATTAAGGCCGATCTTCCATTGGTGTTTTTGTTGTAAGGGGGTTATTTTTTTGATGGGTGAATTTTCTACAGAATAATTCTTTGCCTGAATAGTCAGGAGATTATTTGCTTTAATTTCTACACCAATTTTATTGTACGGATTTAAAAACGGGCCATTGATTTTCATGTCATTCAAAGGGAATATCTTTTCCATGACATTTGTTGCAGGTGCTTTGTCTGCAATAATTTCTTCATCAACCGAATCAGCAGTGAGTGCATTTTTTATTGATGCACTTATTTTTCGGCTGGTTTTATAATGCAATTTATTAGAGTGATTAACTGCTGCTGCTTTATCGGGTACAATATTTCTGGCAACGATTTTAAAAGGTTTTGCTGATAATATTTTTACTGATTTTTGAGGTTGTGAAAATTCTTTTTCTTCATTTTGCCCATCTTTGCCGACAGTCGGCAAAGATGAAACTGAATCAAGACTTTTAGTTACCAACTTTTTTTGTTCTTCAACAATTTGCTTGTGCTGTTCATTATTGAAAGGCTGTGTTTCTTTGTTGTTTTTTAAAGCATTGTTATCAGCTATAATGCGGGAGTTATCTTTTTGTTGGCGTGCAGTATCAGTTAGCAGAAAAACACCCCCGGCAGAAATTAATAAACACAGCAACACAATCACAAAAATTCTTTTGTCTGTTTTTCTTTTCACAATGGCATCTGCCACATGCTGCCATACTTGTTCAGCAGGTTTTACTTTCAAACCATCCATTTTTTGCTGCACCTGTTTTTCAAATTCATTTTCCGGCATACAGTTCATTTTTGGGAAGTGATGAATATTTTTCTATCCACTCTATTAATAAATATCTTGCTCTTGCATATTGCGACTTGGAAGTACCATCACTAATCCCTAACATCTCTCCTATTTCAACATGTGTATATCCTTCTATGGCGTATAGATTAAAAATAGTTTGAAATCCGGTAGGTAATTGTCTTATCAAATCGCCCAACTGCCGGGCATCCAAACTTATGGTTGGGTTTTCGTCTGATACCGGATGAAGGGGCATTTCTGCAAACACCATTTCCTCCCTGTAACGCTTATTTTTCTTTAAATAATTAAGTGCGGTAGTTACCATAATTCTTCTTATCCATGCACCGAGTTCTCCGGTAAACTTATAGTTACCTAAATGAAGAAATACTTTTATAAAACCATCTTGCAGTGCGTCTTCCGCATCTATAACTGATTTGGTATAACGATAACAAACACCGAGCATAGATGGCGCAAAATGATCATACAATTGCTGTTGGGCAACCGGCTTTTGTTTTAAACAGTCTTTTACCAATAAAGTATAGTCCATTATATCTGTTACTTAAACCTGACAAGTATTTATTGAAAAGGGTTGCACACCTCCTGCTAAAGGAGAGTATTTAATAATAGTGTCTTTTACATTGAATTTTATCAAATCTAACATATGGAAGTGCACTATAGCAAGTATATGAATACTATAATAAAATTAAGCCGTATACCAAAAAAACTAAAAAAGTAAAAGAGGACGATCCGCCACAGCGGACAAGTCATAAGGCTTTACCACAATGCTACCGGTCCAGATCATTATTTTTTGGATCATCGATTCTTTTCAATAAAATCCTTTAAGCCATTTAAAGCTGCATCGTAACCAGGACCGGTTATTTTATCAAGAAAGATGGCATAAAATTTTTCCCATGGATACCAATGCAGTTTTGTGAGTGCTCTCCACTCTACCCTTACTTCGCTGGAAGTTTTAATTGGAGTAATACTAATGGCATTTTCAATATCATTTTCACCCGGAGATTGCAAAATAAATTTTATTGAAGTAGTGTCTGCATCTGTAATTAATAGGTGAGTAGTTTTATTGTTGTATACAATATCACAAGCTGCATTTTTACCAACAGAACTAACATTAAAACTGATAGACGCTACACCTTTTTTAAAAATAGGATGCCAGTTTTTCCAATTTTTTAAATCAACTATTTGCTGATAAGGTTTATCTGTAGTTGTATTATTGATTACAGTTGTCCTAACTACCCTTACATTAGAAGTGATTAATAAAGAAAGCAGTGTTATAACAATAAACAGGCCTGTTATCCCAAAAAGAAATACTTTTATAGTTCGTATCATTTTATTCCCATTTAAAAACTTTTACGGCAACGGCGTATACAACCACACCCCATATTAATAAAATACCAATTTCACTTTTTACGTCCCATAAGTTTTGTCCTTCAAAAGCTACTGCACGCATGGCTGTGTTAAGGTGCGTAAGCGGCAATGCTTTTGAAATGGGCTGCAGCCATTTTGGAAAAGCCTCTACAGAAAAAAAAGTTCCGCCCAATAAGAATTGGGGTAAGGTGAGTAAATTAGCAAAAGGAGGAATACTGCTATCACTTGTTGCAAGTCCGCTTACTATAAAACCCAGTCCCATAAAGACGATTAAGCCAATAAAACTTAATACAAGCATTTCTAATAATGTTACTACTCCATTAATTAATGTGAACCCAAAAAGAAATCTGCCTGCCACAATGATAACAATCGCCGTAAGCATTTGAAATATTACCCTTGCTAAACCTTCGCCTAAAATAATGTAGGTACGGCTGATGGGTGTTGCAAAAAAACGTTTTAATACCAGGGTGTTTCTTAAATTAAAAAACATAAATGCTACACCAAAAACACCGGAACTTAAAAGCGAAAAGCCCAATTGCCCAGGTAAAATAAAATCGATGGTTTTATATTCTCTTATTTCTTTTACGTCTCGTTTATAATCAAAATCAGCCACGGCGTAAGTTGGTCTATTAGCAAATTTTTGGTTACTTATCTTATTTACTATATTATTTATTACTGGCATAAACTGCGGCCATTGATCGTTGCTGGCTGTTGTGGTAGAGATGCTGTAGGTGTACGCCGGTATTGCTGTTGCATTCTTTGTAATAGTAAACACCCCGGTTATCTTTCCTTTCTCAAGGCTACTATTTAGTTCTTTTTCATTTTCAAAAAGTACAATTTTTACCCTGTTGCTGGTTTTTATTGAATCAAACAAAGCATTTGCGGTATCGCAATTTTTTGCCAATGCAATTTTATAAACTGGCACACCGCCATTATTACCAATAAACCCAAATACCAGGATAAATACAAAAGGAAAAACAAAACTAAAAATTACTGCTGATGGGCTTCTAAAAATTGATTTGAGGCTTGCTTTAGTAATGGCCAACATGGCCTTTATCTGACTGTATTGTTGCATTAAAAATGTAATTTGAGGCGTAAAGCTATTTGTAAAAAGGGTGTAAAAAAAATTTGAAATTTACGACAAGTGACGTATATTTGAACGACAAAAGACGCATTTATGGAAAAGAACATAAAAACTAAAAAAGCAAGCCCGTATGCACAGGTTAGCAAAGTTACAAAAGTTGAAGAGCCTGAAGTTGTTTACAACAGAACAGTTAAAGTAATTCCTTCTATAAAAAATTATACCTATAACGAATTTAAAAAAGTTGCCGATAAAACTCCTTTTACACAGGCTGAATGGGCCTCGATATTACATGTTAGCGAACGTACATTGCAACGATATGCAAAAAACAACAGTAGTTTTGCTCCTATCAATGCAGATCGTGCCATACAAATTGCCAACGTAATCAATGAAGGAAAAAAGAC
>JAYWAU010000213.1:0-13522 GCA_043782265.1 Ferruginibacter sp.
CAGAAGCGGAAACAGCCGGTAATTTTTGTCCGTTAAAAGTATAGTCGTTGCCTGTAACCGTTAATGGCAGCAGCGTTGCGTTCTGGTGTACATTGTACATTTCCATTACATGGTAAGTTGGCGTAAGGATCATTTTTTCTTTGTTGGTCAAAATAACAGCCTGCAATACATTCACGCATTGCGCCAAATTAGCAACACGAACCCTGTCGGCATGGTTATTAAAAATGTTTAGTGTAACGCCGGCAATCATCGCATCCCTGATGGTATTTTGCTGATATAAAAAACCTGGATTAGTTCCTTTCTCTACATCATACCATCCGCCCCATTCATCTACTACCAATGCTATTTTTTGTTTTGGATCGTACTTATCCATTACCGCTGCATGCTTGGTTACCAGTTCCTCCATCAGCAATGCCTGCTTCATGATTCCAAAATATTGTTCTTCTGAAAATTCAATGGCTGGCCCTTTTTTGTTCCAGTCAAGCACAGAATAATGGTGCATAGCCACGCCACCCAGCATGTTAAGTGGAATATTTTTCATCAGAGTTTCTGTCCAGTTATAATCTGCGTCGCTTGCACCGGATGCAATGCGCAATAAGCCGCCGGTATTTTCCCAGTCTGAAATAAAGGTGGCGTACTTGCGGTATTCATCTGCATAATATTCTGGCTTCATATTACCGCCGCATCCCCAGGCTTCATTACCAATGCCCCATAGCTTTACCTTCCAGGGTTCTGTTCTGCCATTTTGTGTACGCAGGTCACTCATCGGACTTTTCCCTTTAAAATTGGTGTACTGTACCCAGTCGGCTAACTCCTGTACGGTACCACTTCCTACATTACCGGAGAGGTATGGTTCTGCGCCCAACAGTTCGCACATGTTTAAGAAATCATGCGTACCAAAGCTATTATCCTCCGTAACACCACCCCACCATTTGTTTACCATGGCAGGTCGTTTATCTTTTGGACCGATACCATCTTTCCAATGATAGGTATCTGCAAAGCAACCGCCCGGCCAGCGTAGGTTGGGAATCTTTAATTTTTTGAGTGCATCAATAATATCGTTGCGTACGCCGTTTGTATTGGGTATTTTAGAAGTATCGCCCACATAAAAACCATCATAAATACAGTGGCCGAGGTGCTCTGCAAAATGGCCATAAATATTTTTACTGATGGTAACCTTAGCCGCAGCAGCATTGAAGTCAATCGTGTTTTGCTGGGCAACTCCAAATTTCGATGCTGCTACCAATACCAGTAACAACAGCGCACATTTTTTTTTCATACTTTTTGTTTTTATACATTTAATTATAACAATCAACCGAAGTTATATAAATGCACATTGCAATTGCAGGTTAAATTTTAAAAGCAACCATTATCGTAATTTCTTTGCCCAAATTGATACACCCGATGCCGTAAGTCCGGCATAGGTAAGCGTTACTTTTCTTGTTGCAGCTTCCCAGTCCCAGGCATCTGTTACAATATATTTGTTACCATTAATATCCAATAAATTTTTAGCAGCATCAAACGACCATCCGCCTGTAACACTACCACTTACTTTTTTATCGGCAGTCAGCACTACACTGGCCGAATGCTGTATCATCTGGTACTGGTATTGTAAAGTGATCTGTTCCCAATTACCTACCAGTGATTGTTCTGTAATGGTAGATTTAGGAACCGCCGCATACCGTTCAGGCATCACGACCGGCCATCCATCTTCTGTCCATTGTATACCCCTCACCTGCCCCATCATCAAAGCGTTGGATGCATTGATGCCGGGTACATCTTTTGGAAGCCGCCCCTGCGATGCATAAAACCATTCTTTAGTATCCGGATTTTGAAATACGGCACAGTGAGAAATGCCGACCCAGCCAGTATGATTGTTGAAAGCATACGGATGTGTTACGATCGGCCAGCATTCTGCACCTGTAGTAACGTTGCCACCATCCATGCCCAAATAAGGCCCTGTGATATTTCTTGACCGTGCCACACGGGTGTTGTAGGCAACAGACAATTCATCGTATGCCATAAAGAGATAGTAATAGCCTGTCGTTTCGTTGTAAATAATTTCGGGTGCTTCCAGTGCCTGCCAGCGGTTATTGCCGATGTTACCACGGCCTGCAATGCGAACGCCATAATCATTTATATTTTCCAGTTTATCGGGCTTGCCGGTAGTGGCATTTAATTTTAATGCGGCAATGCCCGTGTGCCATGAACCGTAGATCAGCCAATGTTCACCTTCGGGTGTAATGATAAAGCTTGGATCTATGGCATTAAATTTAAAATAGGCATTCCAGTCTGACCCACCCTTTCGGATATAACTTTCCAATCCGTCCGGCTCAGAGCATACTACCATTCCTTTATCCGTCCACACATTGGTGGCAAGATCATCCGATTCTGCCAAACCAATGAACGCTCTTTCAGACCAGGACGTATTGTAATCCGTGCCCACAATAGGATCCAACACTACTACACAATAATACAGCCGGTATTTGCTGCCCACTTTTCTTATGCACGGAGCCCAGTAACCATAACTGGGATTATCAATAGCAGGCAGTGCCGGCACCATCCTTGCCCTTTTATTATTTAAAGAATCTTTTACCCATGCCGGTACACTTGTAAATGCGGTACCCATAAAATCCCAGTGCACCAAATCTTTAGAACGCCGGTAGGGATAATGACCATGGCCATCCAACGCATTTCCGTAAGAAGCATCCGTTTGGTACATGTAATAATAATCGCCACTTTTTGTTACCGTAGGATCATGCACATTGGCCAGGTTCCATTGTGAACGGCTTTCCCAGCCAGCAATAGAGATATAATTATCAGGGTAAGTTGGCCCCGGAAAAGTATCTGTTACCGGAGGTATCACTACCGGTGGTACTACAGGCGGTACTGGCGCAGGTGTGCTTGTTTTACCACAACCTGAAACAACTATTAGCAAAGTTGCTGCGATTAAAAAAGATAAATATTTCATGTTGTTGGTGCTTTTTAAAATTGTTGTTATCTGCATCTTTATTAAATCCATTAATTATTGTATACATTCAAAACAAATGTTTTCAGTTGACTGTCGTTTGGTGCTGCTATTAATAATTTGCCTTTATTTTTTGTATTGATCAGCTTCATATCTTTTACATCACCATCAATTATTAACCCGCTGTTAAACATGTTAACGGGTGTAAAATTCCCTTTGCCATTTCCCATCAATACAAGTCCGTACGAAGCATCATACCGGCCGGTGCTTAAAGCCGCCTGGTACTCATTGCCTGCTACCATTAAATCAACATTGCCATCACCATTAATATCATCAGCTACGATGGTGTTAACTGGCGCAAACTGTGCTTCAACGGGCAATGAATGCGTTTTAAATTTTTCGTTACCCAGATTTTCTATCCACACTGATGCAGAGGTTTCGCATTCCAATTTCAACCAGCCATCATTGCCATAATCGGTTGTGAATTGCTTCATCGTTATGTTCGCATAATCCGCATGCAGTAAATATTTTTTCTTAACAGAAGGAATTTGTTCCGCCAACTGGTTTCTGTCCAGGGCCGGAAATAAGTCGTACTGATCCGCCTTGTTTTTGATGTAGTAAGCAGGTATTAATTCATCAAAACCATTTTTGTCTATATCTTTTGCGTATAACATCATGGGCCTGTCAGCAGCAATATGGAACCTGTTATTGAGCCCCATGTTACCAACAATATAATCCATGTCCCCATCTTTATCTATGTCTGCCTGTTGTAAGGAACGCCACAAGCCATTCATATTTGTAAGCCCTGTCGCCTTTGTTACTTCAACCAGTTTATTGTTTACATTTTTAAAAAACCGCACAGCAGTCCATTCGCCACAAATAATGAGATCTGTTTTTTGATCGTTGTCAAAATCAGTAAATATTGCACCTGTTAACATGCCTGGGAATTGCAATGCGCCACACACCGCATTTGTTACATCTGTAAATTTTCCGTTGTTGTTTTGCAAAATATAACTGCGGGGAGATTGAAGATATTTTTGTGGTAATAACCTGCCGCCAATGAAGATGTCTATATCTCCGTCGCCATCATAGTCTGCTGCGGTAACTGCATTTGTAATATCTGTTATTGCAGGAATAGCGGAGGCATCCAATGCAAAATTACCTTTACCGTTATTGATGTACAAACGTGGCTGATTGTATTTTGGAACACCAAATTCAAAACTACCGCCCGTGATCAATAAATCAAGGTCTTTGTCGCCATCTGCATCAAACAATACCGCACCTAAATCTTCTTCGGGTTTATTGCCCTCAACAAGGTTGGTAGCGGTAAAAACACCATCCGTTTTTTGAATAAAGATCTTGCCCGATTGATTGGCAGCCCCGCCAACAAAAAAATCTTCCAGCCCATCGCCGTTTACATCACCGGTTGCAATGCAGGGACCGAGTTGAGAATATTTTTGAGGCAATGGTTGATGGTATCCAAAATCAAAATTTTGCGCTTCGGTATGTTTAAAATCAATCCCTAACTGATTACTGATATCAGTAAATAGTTTAACCGGCTCAGTTAGTTCTTTTTGTAAAACAGGTTCCTTCGCATCTGCATAATTTACAACCAATACCTGGTCTACTTTTATACTCTTTATCAATTGCTCTTTATCATCCGGCCATTGGATTTTTAGCGAGTCAATTACAATCGCATTTCCAATTCCAAAATGAAGTCTTGTATCCACGCTGGAAGAAAATCCTCGTACCGGTGATTGCTCGGCAAATTGAGTGGATGCTTTATTGAAAACAGTTACTTTACTTCCGTAGCCAGAACGATTATTTGGCGAACCATTTAACTGAATGGTAATAAAATTCTGATTACTGTCTTTGATAGATTTTCTTATTTCATTTCTCCACACAAAAGCGGGTTCGTTCATGTTATTCACTACAAGATCGAGGTCGCCATCATTGTCCAGATCGGCATATGCAGCACCGTTTGAAATGGATGGCATAGCAAAGCCTGCCTGCTTCGTTATATCTGTAAAACTAAGGTCCCCGTTATTGTGAAATAAATAATTATCCATTTTTACACTGCCATACTGATCAATATTTTTACGCAGCGATTGAATGGTGCTTTTATCCAATGCCTTTTCTGCATTACTTCCACCAAAAGTATAATTGTTGGTGTGTGTTTGTCCGTTTCTAAAAGCAGTGTAATCATTATTGGTTACATCTTTGCCAAGGCCATTGGTGATGTGTATATCTTTCCAGCCATCATTGTCAAAGTCAGCCATCAGTACACTCCAGCTCCAGTCTGTTTCTGCAATACCTGCCAGTTGGCCAATCTCGCTATAAAGCGGCGTTTTGTTGTTGTTAATAGTACTGCTGCCATTATTCAACTGAAGCATGTTTCTTACATAAGAAGGCTGGTAGCCAAAGCGTTGCTGCATATCAAATTTATCCTGGCTGGTGGCGTTGGCCATCATCTTCTTTCGCTCATTACTTTCCGGCAACATGTCTACTACAGCAAGGTCTGGCAGACCATCATTATTGATGTCCGCGGCATCTACGCCCATGCTGTTGTAACTCTGGTGTTTTAATGAAGTTGCAATCACATTTGTAAAAGTTCCATTGCGGTTATTCAGCCATAAAATATCATTGGCTATATAATCATTGGCCACATAAATATCCGGCCAGTTATCGTTGTTTACATCTGTAATTACAACACCCAAACCATATCCATCTTCCTTAATACCTGCCTGTTTTGAGATATCCCGGAACACAGGATGGGTTTCACCTGCAGGTATTCCATCATTGCGATATAATCTATCCTGTGCGGGTGAATTGCCACTGGTATCTTTTAATTCCAGGTAGTTGGCGGTGTGGCTGTAGAGACGATGATTGAGCAAATACATATCAAGATCACCATCTTTATCAAAATCAAAAAAGGCTGCCTGTGTAGCATAGCCTGTATCAGCTAAACCATACGCTGCAGCCTGTTCTGTAAAATGTACTGTAGCATTTGCAGCGCCTGCGACTTTGCGGGAATTGCCATCATTAATAAACAATAAATTTTTTCTCTGGGTTGCATCTTTTGAGTGCGAAGCACAAACATAAATATCGGCAAAGCCATCATTATTAATATCTATAATACTAATGCCGGTACACCATTTATCTGTTTGCACACCTGCCTTTTCCGTGATATCATCAAACTTAAAATTGCCTTTGTTAAGATATAATTTGCTGCTTACCATACTGCCACCAAAATAAATATCGGATAAGCCATCATTATTAAAATCGCCTATGCCTACGCCTGATCCATTGAACATGTATTCGTTGGTAAATATATTGATGGAGTCGCTTTCGGTTATTTTATTATCGAAGCTGATATTGGTTTCGCTGCTGTTTAATAATGTAAAATGAAAATTATCCGCAGAAGTATTATTCTTACAGCCATCAATAAATAATGGCAGCAAAAAAAACAACCGGTATGTTTTCTTATTGATGAACATTGTTGATAGTAAATCAGTTCAGGTTATGCATTGTGAAATCTTCTCACTTTAAAAAAGCAATAAAAATCTAAATATTTGTCAACTTTCAATGCGAAAAATTCCTGCCCATATAGTTTTATTTATATGAACAGGAATCATCGTTTACCAAAATTAGTTGGCGGAGTTAGGTAACAGGTTTTTATTTACATCCAGTTCCTGCTGGGGAATTGGAAGGTATTCATTACCTGGTGTCCATGTATTAAAATCTACATCGTGTGTTTTTAATTCCGCCAGTTTTGTTGCATCATATAACCATCCCCAGCGAATGATATCATTTATGCGCTGACCTTCAATTGCAAATTCAAGTGCTCTTTCATGTGCAATCTGGTCACGCATTTGTGCCTGATTCATACCTGGTTTTACAGTAGCTAAATCTGCAAGATTGGCTCTTGTTCTTACCTTTTGAATATAGGAATAGGCATCTGCTGTTTTATTGGTTTCGTTTAATACTTCTGCATACATCAATAAAATATCAGCATATCTTAATACCCTGTAGTTAATTCCAGACTCAGCAGCTCCTTCAAAAGGCCTACCATTACCTACACCATCATTGGTATATTTTCTAGGATAAATAGATGTAAGCGGATTGAACCATGCTCTGCCATATGCTTTTGTAGAATTGTCAGCAGGCTCGTAAGATGCGATGGTCACCAACAGCCTTGGATCACTTTTGCCATCAATTGTTTTTTCTTTTTTGTATTCATTGTATATCCACCTGGTAGGTAAATAATCAGAGAAGCCGGCACCTTCCATTCCGTAAGTAACTGAAATAGCCTGCACCTGTTTCCACGATCCGGATGGATCGCAACACCAGTTAATATCTGTTCCGGTTCCTTCAGTAAACTGCACTTCAAAAAGCGACTCACTGTTATTTTCGTTTACATCTTTAAAATTATCCCGGTAATCAGGCACCAACGAATAAACATCTTTTAATGATCCGCTAAAAAATTTCTCAAACTGTGCACCTGCTTTAACATAATCTTTTTTAAACAGGTAAGATTTGCCTAATAAGCCTGCTGCTGCACCTTTGGTAGCCCTTCCTTTTTCACCCTTGTCTAAACCAGTAACATTATCATAAGAGATGGGCAAATCTGCTTCTGCTTCTGTTAAATCAGCATATATCTGGTTCCACAATACGTCTTCGGTAGCTGTTGGAGCCGAGTAATCGGCCGTGTTTGTAACTGGCGTGAGAATAACCGGAACTACTTTAAAAGTGGTGGCTAAATTATAGTAGGCTAAGCCACGTAAAAAATAAGCCTGACCAAGAATTCTTTTTTTCTCCTCTGCCGATAATACAGATTCATCATATTTACTAACATTAGCTATTACCTGGTTGGCCCTGTTTATAACTAAATAAAACTCTCTCCATATCCAAAACACAGGTGCGGAAGTAGTAGGTATAATGAATTGACCTGTGAGCACAAGATCAAGCCATGGACTATCTCCTGTAAAATCGTCTCCGCGGCTATCTGTAAGACCCGGGAATGAACGCATATACGAACCATCTACGGTTAATGCATTGTAGATAGAGGTACAACCGGCATAAGCCTGCTCTCTCGTTTTCCAATAATCGGCTGTTGTTAATAAATTGGGGTTTGCCAAATCTAATTTTTTATCGCACCCGCTTGTAATGAAGCAAAAGCCGATAAAGAGATATATTATTTTTTTCATAATTTTTTATTTATGTATTGATAAATGCTTAAAATTCCAATTGTACTCCTACGAGTATCGTTCTTGGTTTAGGATAAGACCCAAAATCAAAACCAGGATTCAATACACCAGAAGTAAAATCAGGATTGTATCCCGTGTAACCCTGGAAAGTATAAAGATTCTGTATAGAGGCATAAATTCTGGATTTAGTTAATCCTTTAATTAAATTATCCCGTAAAGAATATCCAAAAGAAACTGTATTAATTCTTAAATACGTTCCACTCTGTAACCAGCCCGGACGATTTGAATCTTTGAAATTATTAACATCTGCATCATTTAATCTTGGCACCGTAGTATTGGTATTGGTTGGGGTCCATCTGTTAAGCATATTGGTACTATAATTTAGTGAACCTGCTGAATGATTTAAATCCCTGTACAGTCTGCTATTGATTAAAAACTTTGCACTACCTGATGCAAAAATGGAGAAATCGAATTTTTTATAAGCCGCAGAAAAACTGAACCCATAATTGTATTTTGGAATAGCACTTCCCAAAGAAATCCTGTCGTAAGCTTCATCAACCACTCCATCAGGTTTTCCATCCGGTCCGCTGATGTCTTTATATTTTACATCACCGGGAGCCAATGCTGCACCAAACTGTTTGGCATGAGCAGTAATCTCTGCTTGGTTTTGAAAAATCCCTTCAGAAACAAATCCATAATGTTCACCAACTTCGCCGCCAACAATGGTTTTTGAACCTACACCAATAAGTGCATCGTTGCCTTCTCCTAAAGACAATACTTTATTTTTTACAGTAGACAGATTTGCTGAAATGTCATAAGTAAAAGCCCCCTGGTTTTTATGATAAGTGGCAGAAAATTCAACCCCAGTATTTTGAAGAGATGCTGCATTTACAGTGGGATTTAAGTTTTCAAAACCAACACTTGCAGGAATAGTAATACCAACTAAAATGTCGGTACTTTTTGCATTGTAATATTCTCCTGAAACATCCAGATGGCCATTTAAAAAGGTACCATCAAAGCCTGCATTGGTAATTGTTTTTGATTCCCATTTAATATTAGGTGATGCTACCAGCGTTTGCAATCCGCCGGTATATCTTACCCCATTAAAGGTGTACACAATACCAGAGTTAATGGTTCCCTGAAACTGGTAGTCGCCAATTTCCTGGTTACCTAACTTACCATAACTTGCTCTAAGTTTAAGAGAAGAGATGGCTGACCTTGAAACATTCCAGAATTTTTCATTGCTGATTTTCCAGCCTGCAGATACTGAAGGAAAGTATCCAAAACGATTTGCAGGAGCGAATCTTGACGAACCATCTCTACGAAGAGACCCAGATAATAAATACCTGTCATCGTATGAATAGTTTATTCTTCCAAAATATGAACTCAACGCATTTTCAAACTCTGTTCCTTTTGCAGACCTGCTTTGGCCATTGCTAATAACAGGAAAATAAGGAACGGTAAAGCCTTGTGCACTGCTCTCTCTTAAAACTGCAGTACCATTTCTGTAGGACTGACCTACCAATACCTGTACAGTATGCTTATCGAAAGATTTTTCATAATTCAATGTATTTTCAATAGAGGCATTGGTGTACGCTCTTGAATTATCTGTCAGGCGGGCAATATCACTGCTGAAAAATTTTCCAAGGTAAAAAGCAGGCTGCCACGAATAATCTCTGGTAATGGTTTTATCGTAACTTAAACTTGTTTTAAACTTTAAATTATGCCCGTTATTTTTTAACAACTGTGCTTCACCATATACATTCACAAACATCCTGTCTACATCTACATAGTTTTTTAAAATACTGTTAATACCTATTGCGTTTAATGAATTTGCACCATTAAATTCTGACGATGATCCACCAAAACCATTCAGGTTGGCAGGGTCATAAACAGGCATAGTTGGAATAGCAATATCAAGCGAACCAATCAGTGGAGCAATACCACCAAGTAAAATATCATCTCTGAAAGTGAGTGAATTTTCGTGAGAATGTGTATAGCTAAATGATTCGCCTACTTTAAATATTCCTTTTTCAGCAGTAGTATTTACACGAGCTGTGTAGCGTTCGTAAGTAGGGCCATTACCAACATAAGTACCTTTATTGTCAAAATAATCTAAAGAAAGATTATATGTATTGTTGGTGCCTCCTCCAGATAAACTAATGTTATGATTTTGTCTGTTACCTGTTTTCAAACCTTCTTTCTGCCAGTCTGTATTTATATTACTTACATATCCTGCATTTGAAGTGTTATTGGCAGCAAACAATGGTAAGCCTGCATTTGTACGGCTTTCGTTGTTGAGCAATTGATATTGCTGTCTGTCGGTTACTTTTTGTATTTGCCAAACTTTATCAGCCCCATAATAACCATTGTAAGCTACTTTAAGTGCGGTATTCTTTTTTCCCTGTTTGGTTGTGATAATAATTACACCATTTGCAGCAGCAGCTCCATAAATAGCGGCAGCAGATGCATCTTTCAAAACAGTCATGGTTTCAATATCATTCGGACTAAAGTCACGTACGGATGCACCAGGCACACCATCAATAACGTAGTATGGTTGTGCATTACCAAAAGTACTAAAGCCCCTTATGCGTACGCTGGGTGCCGCACCCGGCTGACCGTCGCTGTTAACCGCTACACCCGAAGCCCTGCCCTGCAATAGTTGAGAGATGTCGCTGGTACTGTATTTTTTTACTTCGCTAATATTAACGTTTACTACAGAACCCGTAAGATCTTTTTTCTTTTGTGTACCATAACCAATAACTACCACTTCGTTCATAGTAGCACTAACCTGCGAAAGTGAAACCTGCAGGTTGTTTTCATTTTGCACCGTTATCTCCCTGGACTCATATCCCACCATTGAAACCAGCAGGGTTTGCCCTGGCACAGCTGCAATGCTAAAACCACCAGCCGCATCTGTGGCAACAGATGCTTTTGTTTGCTCAACCACGATGGTAGCCGATTGCAAAGGTGTGTTAGATACCCCTGTGACAGTTCCTGAAATTTTGTTTGATTGGGCCCTGACCTGGTTTGGTAACAGCAGTAGTATTGCCATTACTAAAATGCATGATGCAAGCAGTAGCACCTTATGCAGTTGTTTTTTCATATAGCTTTTGTTTTGTTGAATGATAATTATTTTTTGGAAATGGTAACAGTCATTGAAATGAAATACCATTAAGTATCTATTATTTGTTAAGTAAGACAAGCTTTTATGTACCTGGCAAATCTGGTTGTGTATGTTTCATTTTGTTAGCAATTACAGTGTTTTTCTTTTCTTTAATTGTCATTTTTACAATTATTAAAAAGATCAAAAAAAATCTTCTCATAACCCAATATCTTTTTAAGTGTATTTAAAATACTGCTTATTGAAATGAAGAATTATTGAAAAACAGGTTTTTGTTGCTGCTATCTTTTTGATGGATGTTTTTTAGAGAAATGAGCCTATCGTTATTATTTTTTTCCATAAAGCATTTCAGTCAGTAGTAGCTAATCGTTAATACGGTGTAAAAATGATGATAATATTTCAATGATTCTCGTCTTATCGTGTCAATGTTTCATCAAAAACTCTCATTCTTCATTTAATTATCTTTATTAAAACCATGTGAAATTATTTATGAAGCATCGCCTTCTTTGTAAAGCTGACAAGCGATAGAAAAGCATTAAATTTTTTGTCAACAACAGCCTGTTTAAATAAAAATAGTGCATCTGACAAATGAAAATTAAGCTGCTTCTTTGTATTCAATTATCTTTATAGCATTCTAAAAATCCAAACGGTTGAACTATAAAATTTACATACTCACTGCTTTTATTTTTTTTGCTAAAGCAATGTATGGGCAGTCTTATTATTTTAGGCATTACCAGGTTGAGAACGGGCTTAGCAACAATGCAACTATTTGCAGCCTGCAGGATAAAAAAGGATTTTTATGGTTTGGCACCAAAGACGGGCTTAACAGATTTGACGGCTACTCATTTAAGATTTTTAGAAATTTACCTAATGACAGCGGAAGCATCGGCAGCAATTTTATTCATTGTTTATACGAAGATCCAACAGGAATTTTATGGGCAGGTACAGAAAATGGACTGTATCAATTTAATGAAGCAACAGAAAGTTTTTTACAGCCAAAAGGTACAACCAACATCCCTATCAGGGATATCAGGATGGATGGGAAAGGTGACCTCTGGTTTATCGGCGGATTTACACTTTGCAAATACAATATTGAAAAAAAAATACTTAAAGAATATCCGATAAATAATTATTTTGAAGCAACTTCTATTTGCACAAGTGCTGATGGAACGCTCTGGGCTTCCACACCAATTGGTGTACTGGAAAAATACAACCCAACAAATAATTCATTTACTGCCTATGATGTATTTTTTCATTCTGCCCCAACTGTTTCTAAATGGGTGGAAAGGGTGTATGCCACTTCACAGGGAAAGATACTTATTGGCACTTCTAACCAAGGTGCAAAATTGTTCGACACGCAAACAAATACTTACCAGGATATACTTACTTACAATGCCAATAAAACGGAAATATTTGTAAGAAATTTTGTACAAACTTCCGCAGATGAATATTGGATTGCCACAGAGTCGGGTATTTTTATTTACAATATGAATAATGGCCATGTTACCAACCTGCAAAAAAAATACAACGACCCCTACTCTATTTCGGACAATGCTGTGTATTGTTTTGTAAAAGATAAAGAAGGCAGTATTTGGGCTGGCACTTACTTTGGTGGCGTTAATTATTATCCGATACAAAATACTGGTTTTAAAAAGTTTTTTCCAAGGTTAGGAGAAAATTCATTAAGTGGAAATGTAGTTAGAGAAATACACCAGGATGATGCAGGAAATTTGTGGATTGGAACTGAAGATGCCGGATTAAATAAGTATGATACTGCCACAAAACTGTTTACTCATTTTGAACCCGCCGGAAATAAAAAAAGTATATCCAGTACCAATATTCACGGCTTGTTGGTAACGGGCAATGAAGTATGGACAGGCACATTTGAGAATGGTTTAGATGTGTTGAATATTAATACAGGAAAAGTGGAACGACATTACGCCAGTGGTGCCGGAGAGCACTCACTAAAAAGTAATTTTATTTATTGCATTGCACAAATGAGTACTGGTGAAATTATGTTGGGAACTACAACAGGTGCTTATGAGTTTAACAGAGCAAGTGATGATTTCTCGTTACTGCCAGGTATGCCTCTTAACAATTGGTACACAGGTATTTTCAAAGATAAAAATGATGTTATTTGGGCCAGTACTTATGGTAATGGCATAAATTTCTATAATACAAAAATAAAGACTGCAGGTAATTTCAGGTATGAAGCCGGCAACA
>JAYWAU010000214.1:0-4929 GCA_043782265.1 Ferruginibacter sp.
CCCTCCTAATAGTCTCTTAATTTATTAAAAGACTTAAGTATTAGAAAATAAAAGACCACAATTTTTTAATTGTAGTTTAGGAAAAAATTTTATTTTATAAATATTCTACAATATTTAATTTTTATTATACATGAAAATTTTAGTTACAGGTGCTGCCGGTTTTATCGGCTACCATTTAGCAAAGCAATTAGTGTCAAATGGTTTTGAGGTAGTTGGGTTTGACTCTATAAATGATTATTATGATGTTTCACTTAAATATGATAGACTTGCAACTTCAGGTATAACTAAAGCCAATATTCAATATAACAAAATGGTTAAGAGTAGCTATTTTTCTTTATATAGTTTTATTCAACTTAAGTTAGAGGATAAGCAAAATCTGGAAGAGTTATTTTCTCAACAAAAATTTGATATCGTTGTAAATCTTGCTGCGCAGGCAGGCGTAAGATTTAGTATAACTAATCCTTCAGCTTATATTGATAGTAATATTGTCGGCTTCGCTAATTTACTGGAATGTTCTAGGCAATACCATATCAGTCATTTTGTTTATGCAAGTAGTAGTAGTGTTTATGGGTTAAATGAAACTATTCCATTTGAGACAGTTCATCCAACAGATCATCCTATCAGCTTATATGCAGCAACAAAGAAAAGCAATGAACTAATGGCACATGTTTATAGCCATTTATATGATATGCCAACTACCGGAATGCGTTTTTTTACTGTGTATGGCCCATGGGGAAGGCCGGATATGGCAATGTTTTTATTTACTAAGGCTATCATTGAAGGACTTCCTATTAATGTATTTAACAATGGGGAAATGGAACGTGATTTTACCTATATAGATGATATTATTAATGGAGTTACAGGTGTTATAAAAATTTTACCAAAAAAAAACCCTAAATGGAGTGGACTTGATCCAGATTCATCCACGTCAAGGGCTCCTTATCAATTATATAATATAGGTAACAGCACTCCTGTAAAACTTATCAATTTTATTAATGCTATTGAAAATAAACTGGGTAAAAAAGCTATAAAAATTTTAATGCCTATTCAGCCTGGTGATGTGCATAAGACCTACGCTGATGTAACTCCTTTAAAAATAAATATAGGTTATCAGCCAGCAACTACCATACAAGAGGGCGTAAATAATTTTGTTGACTGGTATATTGATTATTTTAAAGTTTTAAATTAACAGTTACTATTGTTCAACGGACATAAATAATTACTACTAAATATATATTGATGCAATTATCTATTTTTTATAATAACCTGGATGCTAAAAATAACAGACTTTTTAAGCTCCTGGTATTATTTATTTCATTATTTATTGTAAATTATATAGCAAAAAAAAATGGTTCAAGTGGCGGAAGTTCAACAACTATTATATTTTTTGTATTTGAGTTAATTTTAATAATAATAGATCCTGTGTACTCTTTTATTTATTCGTTTGTTATCCATGTTGATATATTTACAAGTTTAGCAGATTCTTGGATACAAGCTTTTTCATTTTTATTTATGTTTTATATTTTTATTAAGCATCCGAAATCGTTAAGCACTTTACTTGAAGATATAAAACTTAAAAAATTATTCAACTTAAGCCTTGTTTTAATTATTTATGTAGTATTTATTAATGTAGGATTGAAATCGGGCTTTACAATAGAAAATATTAAGATTAGTTTTGGATACATATTTGGTTTTTTGACAATTTTACCTGCTTATTACTTTACTCTTAATAAGCCCAAGGACCTTTTTATTGGGTTATTTTTTGTCACTGTTTGTTTTCTATTTGTTTATTATCTAGATATTATAAAAGGATATGGTATTTTTAAACTTGAAAGTTACCTTCATTTGGAAGAATCGACTATGGAAAGGTTAGCAGGATATGATATTCGGCAATTTATGATTTTCTTTACTTACCTTATACCTGCCTCTCTGTTAGTTACAAATCTAAAAAGTATAAATAAATATCTTCTAATATCAATAGGTATAGCTGCCTACATAATACTTGTACTTGCCTTTTACAGGTTAGCGATGTTTTACGTGTTAATGGGGACTTTACTTTCTTATTTTTCAATAAAAAAGTATGCGGATACAAAAAATGTCATTAAATATGTAATAGGTTTTATTGTATTACTTTTTACGGCAGGCTTATTTTTTGGGGAATATATAACTGAGATTAGAAATGTTTTTGAAATAGCCCTAAATTATTTTTCAGGAAAAGGGGGAGATGCTTCTGCGGATGCTAGATTTGATCTTCAGTTACCTATTTTATCAGGGCATTTTTTTAATGATCCTTTTACAGGTTATGGATTGGTTGAAAGTGTGAAATTATTTAGAGTTGGAATGATGGGATTTGTCGATTTTCCAGTTTTAGGAACCATCACTGCTTACGGAATTATTGGTATGTCTATATACTATTATAAATTTTTTGTTTTATTAACGGGAACTAAAATGAATTATCTAGATATGGAATTGAATAATCATGATCCATTTATATTTTATTTAAATTTAACTCTTCGGGCTTACATTGTTACCATGATTACTTTTCGTTTTTTTTATATCTCCTGGGAATTTACTTTTGATTACCAGCAGGCTGAATTTGGCCTTTTTACTGGTGTCTTTCTTGCATTAAATAACATATTGAGTCAAGAGGCACAACAGGAGCATTATAGTGAAAATGAAGAGTTATTAAGATCCAGTAATTTTTATTAATATGTCTTTATTGGAATTAATAGAAACCCCAAGATGACAAGGTAAAAAACAAATGGATATTTTATTTTATTATAAATTACCATATTAAAATACTTTAACTAAATAATCATAATAAAAATGAAAAGACTAATCGTAGATTTGGATGACACCGTATCAATTACCCTTGAGGGCGACTATATAAATAGCTCACCAGTTGTAGAAGTGATCAAAAAATTAAAGGAATATAAAGAACAAGGCTTTGAAATAGTAATAAACTCAAGCAGAAATATGAGAACGTATAAATCAAATCTTGGTAAAATTAATATATTCACTTTGCCCAATATAATTGATTGGCTGAGAAAATATAATGTTCCATTTGATGAGGTTTATGTCGGTAAACCTTGGTGTGGGTTTGATGGATTTTATATTGATGATAAAGCAATCAGACCTTCAGAATTTTTAAAATATTCCTATGAAGAAATTCAGAATTTACTTAAACAAGAAAAAAACAATATCAACGTACAATGTTCTTAATTACTTCTGCTGCTTATATTTCCAGCGAATTGGCAACTGAATATGGTAAAATTCCTCCTTCGTTTTTACCCTTACAAAATAAGCGATTATTTGAACATCAATTGTCTTTGGTTAAAAATAATGAAATTATTGTGCTTTCATTGCCTACAGGATTTATTGTAGCAGAAAAGGATCTAAAGATTCTTGCATCATATAAAGTGAAAATTGTTTTTGTTCCTACAGGATTTTCGTTAGGAGAATCTATAGTTTATGTATTAAATGTTACTTCAAAGTATGGAGAGTCTCTCAATATTTTACATGGGGATACATTATTCAGGAGCCTCCCAGAAAAACTAGATACTTACCTTATAGCGAAAGCTTATGATAACTACGATTGGGCTGTTTCTGACGATTATAATAATGAAGAATTTGTTTATGCTGGGTATTTTTCATTCTCAAATCAAAGCCTATTAATTCAGTCAATAACAGAATCAAATTACAATTTTGTAAATGGTCTTTTACTTTACAAACAAAAAAAAGAGGTAAAAGAAGAGGTATCCGAAACCTGGCTTGATTTCGGGCATGTAAACACATATTATCAATCTAAAACGCATTTAACCACACAACGTTTTTTTAATGACTTAATAATTGATGGATTTTCAGTTATTAAAAGTAGTAAAGATAAAAATAAAATTTTAGCAGAAGCTAATTGGTTTTCAAATATGCCTAATGCTTTAAAACGATATATACCTTCACTTTGGAATACAGGATTTAATGGGACTAATGGGTTTTATCAGATTGAATATTACTATTTAAGTTCATTAGCTGAATTATATGTTTATGGCCTTAACGAATATTTTATTTGGCAAAATATTTTAAATGCATGCAAGGAGTTTATTACGGGATGTATGAAATTTAATGCACCTCAAGTATTAAATATTGCAGAAAAAGCAAAAAGATTATATAATGAAAAAACACAACTTAGGTTACAAATCTACTCAGAAGAAAGTGGAATTGATTTAAATGCTGGTTGGATTTATAATGGAATTAAAACTCCTTCATTAAACAAAATTGCGGAAGAAATGAACCAGCTTATTAGTGCTACAACTGCTTCGCAACAAACTATTATTCATGGAGATTTTTGCTTTAGTAACATTCTTTATGATTTCAGGACAAAATCTATAAAAGTAATTGATCCTAGAGGAATTGATATAGAAGGGGATCAATGCATTTATGGTGACATAAGATATGATATTGCTAAATTGGCTCATTCTGTTATTGGTATGTATGATTTTATTATTGCGGGATATTTTTCTTATAAAGAAAAGGAAGCCTATAATATTGAATATGAAATATACTCAACTTTAACAATAACTAAAGTCCAATATTTTTTCAAGAATAGCATTTTTGGAGGTATGAATATCAAAGATGCATGTACTTATCCCATACTAGTTCATCTTTTTCTTTCAATGCTCCCATTACATAAGGACAATTCTTTGCGCCAAAAGGCAATGTTAGCCAATGCATTAAAATTATATTTGGAATTCAAACAATTTAATAATCAATAATTTGACTATTGTAATCTCTATGGCAGGATTAAGCCTTCGGTTTATAACCGCTGGTTTCACCTTACCAAAATACATGTTATATGTAGGCAATAAAAGCCTATTCAATTTAGCTGTTCGTGGTTTTTCAAACTATTTCGAAAACTGTAAGTTTCTTTTTATC
>JAYWAU010000215.1:0-4924 GCA_043782265.1 Ferruginibacter sp.
AAGTGCTCGACATAGTGGGCACCGGCGGTGATGGAAAAAACACTTTTAATATCTCCACATTAAGTTGTTTCATAGTTGCAGGTTCGGGAAATAAAGTGGCCAAACATGGCAACTACGGCGCTTCTACCATCAGTGGTTCAAGCAATGTGATGGAGCAGTTAGGGTATAAATTTAAAAACGACAGTACTGTACTCAACAAAGAAATTGACGAAGCAAATATCTGTTTTTTACATGCTCCTTTATTTCATCCGGCGTTAAAAGTGGTAGGTCCTATCCGTAAAAATTTGGGGGTGAGAACATTTTTTAATATGCTGGGGCCAATGGTAAATCCGGCTTTTCCAAAGCACCAGCTGGTAGGTGTTTATAACCTGGAAATGGCGAGAATTTATAATTATTTATTGCAACAAACCGATAGCAATTTTACCATCATTCATGGACTTGACGGCTATGATGAAATTTCATTAACAGGCGACACAAAAGTAATAACCAATAAAGGTGAAAAAGTAATGAGTGCGGAAACATTGGGAAAACGTACTGTGAAAGCTGCAGATATTTCAGGTGGCAATACAGTTGAAGAAGCCGCTGCAATATTCCTGAATATTTTAAAAGGCGAAGGTACCTGGTCGCAGAATGCAGTGGTGCTGGCCAATTCAGCAATGGCATTGCAATGCACAGGCAGGTACAGCGATTATGAAGAATGTTATCAGCTGGCAGTGGAGAGTTTAGAAAGTGGAAGGGCATTGGAAGTGTTGAAAAAAATATGCGCCTGATGAATTAGTTTTAACGACGAAAGCATTCCTAAATAAAAAGTTCACCTTAATTTAATTTTGTTAGCACCATAGCAGTTTATGAATATTTTAGATACAATAATAGCACACAAAAAAATAGAGTTTGCCAAAGCTAAAGAGCAGGTATCTGTTGAGTTGCTGCAACAAAGTGAATTGTTTAACCGCTCTACATTTTCATTAAAACAGTTTTTGTTGGATGAAACCAAAACGGGCATCATTGCAGAGTTTAAGAGACAGTCCCCTTCTAAAGGCATCATCAATGGTACGGCGGATGTGGTTGCAGTTACAACCGCTTATACCCAACATGGTGCAAGCTGTTTATCTGTTTTAACCGACAATCATTTTTTTGGTGGAACTGCCAGTGATTTAATAAAAGCCAGGGTAAATAATATTCCAATTCTACGCAAGGATTTTATGATTGACGAATACCAGATTGTTGAAGCAAAATCAATTGGTGCAGATGTTATATTATTGATTGCGGCCTGCCTTACCCCTGCAAGGGTAAAAGAGCTGGCTGAATTTGCCAAATCATTGCACCTGGAAGTATTACTGGAAATTCACAACGAAGAAGAGTTACAGCATATTTGTGAAGCCACTGAAATAGTAGGCGTAAACAACCGGGATCTGAAAACCTTTACGGTAGATATTAACCGGTCCATTGAGTTGAGCAAAAAAATTGGCGCAGAAAAAATTAAAATAGCCGAGAGTGGTATCAATGATATAGAAACAATTAGTATCTTCAAAAATACAGGTTTTAAAGGGTTCTTAATTGGAGAAAACTTTATGAAACAAGCTGACCCAGCGATTGCTTTTGCCGAATTTGTTAATCAACTAAAAGCAACAAAAAAATGCGTGTAAAAGTTTGCGGAATAACACAGGAAGAACAATTGCTTAAATTACCAGAAACCGGAGCTACTTTTGCCGGCCTGATTTTTTATCCAAAATCGCCCAGGTACGTGTTACGTCAAATGACTACCAGCCAGATAAAAAAAGAGAACAATGTAAATAAAGTGGGTGTTTTTGTAAATGCTTCGGTTGAAGAAGTGCTGCATATGGTAGATGAATGCAGGTTGCATATGGTGCAATTACACGGGGATGAAACACCGCGTTATTGCGAAAAAATTGCCGATTATATTTCTGTGGTAAAAGCTTTTAGAATCAGCGACAGCGATAATATTGGCTGGCGTATAAAAGATTATATGGAAGTGTGCGACATGTTTATGTTCGATACGGAAGGTGCAGGTTATGGTGGAACAGGTAAAAAATTTGATTGGGGGAAACTGCATGATGTGGCTGTTGGTAAACCCTATTTTTTAAGTGGTGGCATAGAGCCTGCCGATGTTGAAAAACTAAAATCCTTTAGTTTACTTCCCGAAGCAAAAGGATTATTTGCCATTGACATCAACAGCAGGTTTGAAATATTGCCAGGCGTAAAAGATATGGAACGGATTAAAAAATTTATACAACAATTATAAAAGAAAAAGCAAACGATGAACATTAAAGTATGCGGTATTACACAACTGAAGCAGCTGCAACAGTTAGAAGGATTGAATATTGATTTTGCAGGATTGATTTTTTACAAGGAATCTCCCCGTTATGTGGTAGGTAAGATTTCTAAAGAGGAATTACAGTCAACTGATTTTGATATTAAAAAAGTAGGTGTTTTTGTAAATGCTGGGTACGATGAAATTATGCAAACTGTGGAAGACTATGGTTTGGATGTGGTACAGTTGCATGGCAATGAAACACCTGAATTATGTGAGCAGTTATCAGATGATGTGGAAGTGATAAAAGCATTCAGCATTGGTGCAGACACGGGCTCGATAGATGAGCTGGTAGCGGATTACGATGCAGTGTGTGATTATTATTTATTTGATACTGCGGGTAAAGATGGCGCTGTTGGCGGCACTGGTAAACAAATCGACTGGAAACTGATAAAGAAAAATAAAATAGAAAAGCCTTTCTTTATAAGCGGAGGTATTGGCCTGGAAGATGCTGCAAAAGTAAAAGCATTTAAGCACCCAGATTTTATCGGTATTGACATCAACAGCAAGTTTGAAAAAGAGCCAGGCGTAAAAGACATGGCAATGGTATTTCAGTTAAAGCAGGCAATGAAATAAATAATTTTAAGCTATTGAATTTTGAAAGATTTATCAATTTAAAAAGCTACAGACCACTTTAAGAGATAGGGGTAAAAATTATGGTAACAATACGAACCGCCACTGAAGAAGATATTCCAACCCTGTTGGAAATTTATAATGACATCATTATAAACACAACAGCCGTGTGGCACGAAGAACCACATACACTTGCTATGAGGGAGGAATGGTTTGCCTTAAAGAAAGAACAGGGTTTTCCGGTATTTGCAGCGGTGGAAAATGATAAGGTAATAGGATTCAGTACCATCGGCCCTTTCAGGCCATGGTTTGGGTATCGATACACAGTTGAGAATTCTGTTTATGTGGCAACAGATAGCAGAGGCAAAGGGGTGGCTAAATTATTAATGCCACCATTGATAGAGGCATCAAAGCAATTGGGGCTGCACGCAATTGTTGCCGGCATAGAAGCAACCAATGAAGCAAGCATTGCATTGCACCAAAAATTTGGATTTATTGAAGTGGCACATTTTAAAGAAGTAGGTTTTAAGTTTAACCGATGGATGGATTTAAAGTTTTTGGAGTTGATTGTGTAAATAATAATTTACTACCAGACAGTTTAAAGCGAATCGGTTTAGGACATAATCTTTGGAGATTGAAAACTTTGTATCCAAAAGGCTGTTAGAGTAAACATAATAAAGCGAAAGAAAAATAACGTTACAATTTGAAAGGGTTCCACATAGGTATCACGCACAAGTGAGTGACACAACGATGTTAAATTGAAATACAAATGACGACTGAAAAACAAAATAATTTTGCCGTTGACGAACATGGTTATTACGGCGATTTCGGCGGAGCCTTTATTCCGGAAATGTTATATCCCAATGTGAAAGAATTGCAGGAGCAATATCTGAAAATTATGTACGACCCTGCATTTCAGGAAGAGTTTCAGCAATTACTGACAGACTATGTGGGCAGACCAACACCCTTATTTTTAGCAGAACGGCTAAGTGCAAAGCACGGCGTAAAAATTTATTTAAAACGGGAAGATCTCTGCCATACAGGGGCACATAAAATTAACAACACAGTTGGCCAAATTTTATTGGCACAACGCCTTGGTAAAACAAGGATTATTGCAGAAACGGGTGCCGGTCAGCACGGGGTTGCTACTGCAACTGTTTGTGCATTAAAAGGGCTTGAGTGCATTGTGTACATGGGTGAAAAAGATATTGAGCGGCAGGCACCCAACGTTGCAAGAATGAAAATGTTGGGCGCTACAGTAGTGCCGGCCGTAAGCGGAAGCAAAACCTTGAAAGATGCCACCAACGAAGCTATAAGGGATTGGATTAATAATCCTGTGGATACACATTACATAATTGGCAGCGTGGTGGGGCCGCATCCTTACCCTGATATGGTGGCTCGTTTTCAAAGCGTGATCAGCAAGGAAATAAAAAAGCAGCTACTCGAAAAAACAGGCAGTGAATTGCCTACGCATGTAATTGCATGTGTAGGAGGAGGAAGCAATGCCGCCGGTGCGTTCTATCATTTTTTAGATGATCTTTCTGTAGCACTTGTTGCAGTAGAAGCTGCAGGTTGTGGTATTGATAGTGGTATGAGTGCAGCAACAACCCAGTTGGGTAAGCCTGGTATTTTGCATGGCAGTAAAAGTTTGCTGATGCAAACAGATGATGGCCAGGTTACTGAGCCACACAGCATTTCAGCCGGGTTGGATTACCCGGGTATTGGTCCGCTGCATGCTCATTTATACAAAAGTGGTCGTGGCACTTTTATGAGTGCTACTGATGAGGAAGCGTTGAAAGCTGCTTTTGAAGTGAGTAGAACCGAAGGTATTATTCCCGCATTGGAAACAGCGCATGCATTTCATATATTGAATGAAATGAAATTTAAAAAGGATGATGTGGTGGTGATTTGTTTAAGTGGAAGAGGGGATAAGGATTTGGCGACTTATATGAATTATTTATAGGGTTGGGTGGCGTTATTTTTTGTGAGGGTTTATGAAATGGAAATCACCTCACCCCA
>JAYWAU010000216.1:0-13492 GCA_043782265.1 Ferruginibacter sp.
AAAAAAACTTTTTTGGAAACATATTATAAAAGGTATAAATTACGTTTAACAAAATATGTTTTCTTTAATCGTTCCGTATTTTAACTTTTAACCAATTAAAACAACCTGTTTATGAGTATGCGCCAGCTCAAAATCACGAAGTCGATTACCAATCGTGAAAGCCAGAGTTTAGAAAAATACTTACAGGAAATCGGTAAGGTAGAATTAATAACTCCTGAAGAAGAAGTAAAATTAGCCATTCGTATTAAACAAGGCGATCAGGCTGCTCTTGAAAAATTAACCAAGGCCAATCTTCGTTTTGTGGTATCTGTTGCTAAACAATACCAAAACCAGGGTTTAACGTTGCCTGATGTTATTAATGAAGGGAATCTTGGATTAATAAAAGCCGCACAAAGATTTGATGAAACCCGTGGCTTCAAATTTATATCATATGCCGTATGGTGGATACGCCAAAGTATTTTACAGGCACTTGCAGAACAATCCAGAATTGTACGTTTACCATTAAATAAAGTAGGACTTACCAATCGTATCAGTAAGGCCTACTCGCAGTTAGAGCAGGAGTATGAAAGAGAACCAACAGCAGAAGAACTTGCTCAATTACTGGATTTAGAATCGGATGAAGTAGCTGCTACAATGAGCGCTTCTGTGAGGCATGTAAGTATGGATCAACCTTTTGGAGATGGTGATGAAGGTTCTTTAATGGATGTGCTGGAAAACCCTAATGCAGATAGTACAGACATGCATTTAGCTTTCAATGCCTCATTGGCTACTGAAATAGACAGGTCTTTGAGTACCTTAACAGAAAGGCAGAAAGATGTTATCCGTTTCTTTTTTGGAATCGGTGTAGACCATGCATTAAGTTTAGAAGATATTGGCGAAAGATTTAATCTTACAAGGGAAAGGGTAAGGCAAATAAAAGATAAAGCGATTACTAAATTGCAGGTGACTTCCCGTTGCAAACTGTTACGTAGTTATTTGGGAGCATAAAGATTTCATACATTTGCAAATATTAGGTGAACTTTTAAGTTCACTTTTTTTATACCTATACATTTAAAATAATCAGAACAGATGTTTAATTCTCTTAGTGAAAAGTTAGAAAGTGCTTTAAAAAATATTAAAGGTCAGGGAAGAATTACAGAACTTAATATTGCCAATACAGTAAAAGAAATTCGCAGGGCACTGGTAGATGCGGATGTTAATTATAAAATTGCCAAAGAATTTACTGATATAATAAAAGAAAAGGCACTGGGCGAAAAAGTATTGACAGCTGTAAGTCCTGGCCAGCTAATGGTTAAAATTGTACAGGATCAGCTAACTGAATTGATGGGTGGTACTGAAAGTGAATTCAATATTACTGGTAATCCAGCAATAATTTTAATAGCAGGTTTGCAAGGTAGTGGTAAAACTACTTTTAGTGGTAAACTAGCCAATTATTTAAAAACAAAAAAGGGTAAATCTCCCTTACTGGTGGCTGCGGATATTTACAGACCTGCGGCGATTGATCAATTAGAAATTTTGGGTGGTCAGATTGGTGTGGATGTTTATAGTGAAAGAGAAAATAAAGATGCTGTAAGTATTGTTGAAAATGCAATTAAAGAAGCCAGGGCTAAAAATAAAAATGTAATCATTGTAGATACTGCAGGCCGTTTAGCAGTAGATGAAGTAATGATGACTGAAGTAACGAATATTAAAGCGGCTATTAAACCACAGGAAATTTTATTTGTGGTGGATAGTATGACTGGTCAGGATGCAGTGAATACTGCAGCAGCTTTTAATGAGAGACTTGATTTTACTGGTGTTGTATTAACCAAGTTAGATGGCGATACAAGAGGTGGGGCAGCCTTATCAATTAAATACACAGTTAATAAACCCATTAAGTTTGCAAGTAGCGGCGAAAAAATGGAAACGCTGGATGTGTTTTATCCGGAGAGGATGGCGCAGCGTATTTTGGGAATGGGTGATATTGTAAGCCTGGTAGAAAAAGCGCAGGAGCAATTTGATGCTGTTGAGGCAGCTAAGCTGGAAAAAAAGATCCGTAAAAATCAATTTGATTTTGAAGATTTTAAAACTCAGTTACAGCAAATTAAAAAGATGGGTAATCTTAAAGACCTGATGGGAATGATACCAGGCGTAGGAAAACAGATTAAGGATGTAGATATAAATGATGATGCTTTTAAAGGTATTGAAGCGATGATTAATTCTATGACTTTACAGGAACGCCGCAACCCGGACATTATTAATCCTAACCGCAAATTGCGAATAGCCAAAGGCAGTGGAAAAGATATTGCAGAATTGAATCAGTTTTTAAAGCAGTTTGAGCAAATGAAAGGCATGATGAAGATGATGAATAAAATGCCGATGGGCAAAATGCCGGGTATGGGCAAAAGATAAAATTCAATGCTAAAAATATTGCGCCACTATGAAACTTTCATGGTGGCTTTTTTATGCCCCCTGTTAAAAATCTGTTTTTATATTGATTAAATGCATGATTAAGTATTATCTTTTCCCCTGTTTGATATTGATTACAAAACAGAAGAAGAATTACTCGGATAGCAATGGAGGGGCTAATATAGATGTTCCTCATTGCGATAGTATTTATGTTCAGCACCCTATGTTCTGATATTTTTTACACTTAAACTAAATCCATCATTGGGTAAGGTAAGTTTTAAGGGTATAAATTTAAAAATTGAAGATGATAAAACGATATCCACTTTGCCCCATTATTTTATGAAAATGGATAACATCAAATTTATAAAAGAGTAAGTAAAACTTTAAAAATGAGTAAATCAGATCAGTGGATAAATTTAGCCGTAGTCTTTTTGATTGTAATTCACTTGTCAGTTTGGATAATCGGATACAAAACTCACAAACTCTGTAGTTTAATTACCGGGTTAAATTTAGTTGTTGGTTTATCGGTTTTTTTTTATTGGATTCAACATGAAATCAGCATTACACAACACATATTTGAAGTAAGAGAAATGTTGGTGTTGTCATTAGAAGTTATACTAATAGGGTGTGCTTTATATTCATTGGTTACCCATCAATGGAATGCCTGGCTAAAAATTATACAATATATTTTTTTTGGAATTCATTTAATTATTCTAATCAGTTTTTTAATTTTTATGTTAACCTTTAAAATGAACAAATTATTTTAAAGTCGATTATCCGTTGGAGTAGAACTGCCTTAGTTAATAAAATAAGTTAAAGCTTTAAGTAATAGACCCTGAAAATTACCTTATTTCAAAAAAATAACTGCTTGTGTTTTATTAAAATCCTGGTTACTTTTGGTTTATCAGTCTTTACTTAAACATGAGCAAACTGGTAAAATTTTAATTATATTTCACCGAGGCAACCTTTTAAATGTATTTTACGATTATTAAGCAACCTTAAAATTATACCAACGAAGCAGGAACTAGACCATATTATCCAAGGGTGCGTCAAGTCGAACCGTGAAAGTCAAAAAATGTTTTATCAACAATTTTATGGCTTTGCTACAGGTATTTGTATGAGGTATTGCAATACCAGGGATGATGCTATGGAAGTTGTGAATGACGGATTTTTAAAAATATATAAGGAACTACCTGTATTTAAACCCAGGTATGATAACTATGAAGCTTCGTTGAAAGGTTGGATGAAAAGTATTCTTGTAAATACAGCCATTGATCATTTTAGAAAAAACAATAAAAATTATTTGGTGAATGAACTGGAAGATTCTCATTTTGAAATGGAGCACACTGAAGAAACTATTGTAGATAAAATGACCTATAAAGAAATTCTGGAAATTGTACAACGCTTATCTCCCGTATATAAAACCATTTTTAACTTATTTGTGATAGACGGATTTAAGCATGAAGAAATAGCGAGTCGGTTAAATATTTCTGTTGGTACTTCAAAATCAAATCTTTCAAAAGCAAAAGCAAATATTCAAAAAATGCTCAGGGAAGGGGCAGTTAAATTTTATGAGCAAAAAATCATTTGATCATATTGAGAACCGCATAAGGGAAGCCGCCGAAAACAGTGAGCCAGCCTTTGATGAATTTGCCTGGAGCAAAATGGAGGCCCTGTTGGATAAAGAAAAAGATAATAAACGCAGGTATATTTTTTGGTGGATATTGTTGCCTTTACTTTTTGTTAGTGCAGGAGGTACTTACCTGTTTTTTAAGAATAAGCCCTTAAAAGAAACAACTTCATTTAAAACGCAACAAAAATTTACAGAAGACAAATCAACACAAATTAAAAATGTTCCAGTGGAATCCCAGCCACTTACAGACGAACTCAAGGGTTTTACTAAGAAACCGGTTTTAAATAAAATTACTTCGGAACTTGAATATGCTGCCAGTCAGTTAACAAGCAACAATAAAAATAAAGAGAGTAGTGTTTTTGTTGGTACGGTAAACCACAAAGCTGAAAGAATACAGCAAAATAAAAAAGGGAAATTATCTTCAAATATTAATTCTGGACAAGTAGAATCTACTGATGAAGTAGCCATAAATGAAGATACTGCAAGTGCAATTTTGAATGCTACATCTTTAAATAACAATGAAAATACAACCCCTGTTGTTTTAAAAGATTCTACCCTAAAAATTGACAGTGCGAAAATAATTGCGAAAATAAGTCCCGAGAAACGCACGACAGAAAAATTAGCAGTCAACAAACTATCCCGTTTTTATTTACTGGCAACTATTGGTGCAGATGCAGGTAGTGTAAAATTCTTATCTCTAAAAAATAGTAAGGTTACAGCTAAATACGGCATTGGTGTTGGATACCAATTAAATAAAAAAATAAGCGTACAGACAGGTTTTTATGTAGGGTTAAAAAAATATATAGCTGGCCCTGGTGATTATAAAGCCAAACAAGGGTCCTATTGGAATATGGTGCAAATTATAAAAGTTGAAGCTTCCTGCCAGGTGTATGATATTCCTGTAACTTTCAGATATAATTTTTTACAAAAGCCATCAACTATTTTTTATGCCACTACAGGAGTTTCTTCTTTTATAATGAAAAAGGAGGATTATAATTATTATTATAACCGCTATAATACACTTCATAAAGCATCCTGGACCTATACAGGTAATAAGACTCTTTTTGCTGTCGCTAATTTTTCTATAGGTCTGGAGAAAAAACTTTCTACTAATTTTTCTATCCTTGCAGAACCTTCTGTTAGCTTACCTATTACTGGTGTTGGTGATGGTAGTGTAAAATTATATTCTACAGCTTTGCAAGTAGGATTAAAATATTATCCTTATAGAAAACATAAATAAAAACATGCAACAATTATTTTAGAGAGTCGCATTGCGACTCTTTTTGTTTTAATTTATGTATAAATAATTTTTGGTAAGGCAACCTTTGAATCAATAAATACGATTGTTTATAAAACAACTTATATGAATAAACGTATCACAAATTGCCTCAACATTTTTACTTTTTCTTTTACAGTGATAGCTTTTGCAGCATGTAGTAAAAGCGATTCCTCAACACCAATATTACCGCCAGATGCTTGTGCCGACAAAATCATTTCGATTACCACAACACCCGAAGCTGCCAAACATTGTAGTAGCGATGGCAGCATTGATATTGCTGTTACAGGAAGTACCAATTTCACCTATAAATTAAACAATGGCGGTACGTACCAGGCAGCATCAAAATTTACAGATTTGGCAGAAGGTGCTTATACCGTTTTTGTAAAAGATGGCGCAGGTTGCGAAAAATCTGTTGCAGTTACTGTTGGTTCCGGCGGTACAATAGGACCATTATTTACAGCAGTGAAAGATCTTGTAACTACCAGGTGTAAGAGTTGTCATAACAACGCATTGGCCAATGGGGGAATGAATTTTGAAATTGAATGTAATATCATCAAAAGTAAAGCACGCATTAAAGTAAGAGCTGTTGATGAAGGAACAATGCCACAAACCGGATCTTTGCCACAATCAGAAAAAGATATTATTAGTACCTGGATAACTGCCGGGGGAACATTTACCAACTAAATTATTCACCCGTTATTTCAGTAAATGAAATTAACTAAAAAAAATATTCCAGTTTTTGTTTCAATCATTCTACTGTTGATGACAGCTTTTTTTTTGAAAGAATATTTTCGCAAACCTGCAGATGTTATGGGTATGCAACCATCAATAAAAACAACAGTGGCAGACATTGTTGACCTGTATGAGAATGATGAAGCAAAGGCGAACAAAGTTTTTCTTGATAAAACAATCCAGATAAAGGGAGCCGTTACAGAAATTATCAATCAGCAGGATACACTTATTAATGTTTTCGTGGGAGATACCAACTCTTTACACAAGGTTAGTTGCCTATTAGATAAAAGACATTTTAATTCAATAAAAAAATACACAGTGGGGCAACAAATTACCCTCAAAGGAATTTGTACAGGATTTTTAATGGATGTAGAATTAAACAGGTGTGTTATAGTTGATGATAACGAACAATAAATTTTTAGATGTATGAAATTTTTACTTCTTCTGAATACCGCGATACTATTTTCTTTTAACACAATAGCTCAAACAAAATATTACACTAAGGCTGGCACTATTTCTTTTTATTCCAAATCTGCATTGGAAAATATTGAAGCCACCAATAATAAAGTGGTAAGTATTTGGGATGTTGGTACCGGGCAAATTGAGTTCGCTGTGCTAATGAAAGGATTTGAATTTGAGAAAGCATTGATGCAGGAACATTTTAATGAAAATTATATTGAAAGTGATAAATATCCTAAAGCCACTTTTAAAGGAATGATCGAAAATAGCAAGGTTATTTCACTTGAAACAGACAATGTAATAACGGTAAAAGTAAATGGTACACTTACAATGCATGGTGTTACCAACCCTGTAAATACTGTAGCAACGATAACTATAAAAAATGGTATTGTTAGTGCAGTCTCAACATTTATTATCACCCTGGCAGATTATAAAATTGCAATACCATCTGTTGTTTCAGATAAAATCAATAAAACTATTGCTATTACAATAAACATTCCCGCTTTCCAGGTACTCAATTCAAAATAATTATAATAACAGCAACCTTTCCAAATAAGTATATGATAAGAGTTATAGCAACTATTTTTTTTTGCAGTTTTTTATTAACTGTTCAATTACAGGCACAGTCACTTTTAAAGGATGTGGAGGATAGCATACCTGCAAATGAAAAAGTAACAGGTGCTTTTAAATCAACCAGGGTTATAAATGCACACTCAATCGAAATGTTGCATAAGGGAAATTTGGATTTCAGGATTATGCATCGTTTTAGCCCTGTTAGCACAGGAATAAAAGAATTGTACGGACTGGATCGTGCATCCATGCGTATTAGTTTTGATTACGGTCTTACCGACAACACGACCTTTGGTTTTGGAAGAAGTACTTTTAGAAAAGAGCTTGATCTTTTTATAAAAACAAGGGTGTTACAGCAATCTACAGGGGCAAGTGCAATGCCATTTTCATTGGTAGTTGCAGCAGGTGGTTTAGTATGGACGGAGGAATCTTTTGAACCGGTGAAACCAAATTTTTCTGATCGGTCGTCTTACTACTTACAATTTATCGCAGGACGAAAATTTAGCTCAATTTTTTCGTTTCAAATAAGCCCTATTATCGTACATAGCAATACGCCTGCGAATGAGGGGGATGACAACACCATTTTTGCAATGGGAGGTGGTGCCCGTTTTAAAGTGAGTAGAAGAATGGCGCTTACAGTCGATTATCATCATCCTTTTGGTAACCTTAATGCGATAACAACAGATCCATTGTCTATTGGCCTCGACATTGAAACTGGTGGACATGTATTTCAGCTGCAGTTTTCAAATGCCGTGGGTATGAATGAAAGGGCATATATTACCGAGACCACCGGAAACTTTTTTAAAGGCGATATCCGTTTCGGATTTAATTTATCCCGTATTTTTAAAACAGGTAAACATAAAAAATAATCAACTGTAACAGCAGTTTTACGAGCCAAATTGAACACCTGTCTTTATTCTGTTTAAAAGCGGGCTGTAACAATTACGGATAAGCCTGTTGGCAACTTCACTGCGGTTTGGCATGTTAAAGTTATTGCTGTTGTTAATTTTATTCCAGTCGTCTTGTGTTAGCGCATCTTTGCTACCGGTATAAGTGGCTGTTTCTACTCTCCATTCATCATTGCCCGGAAAGCTGTCAAACAAAAGATTCCTGCCACTTACCTGGTCATAAATTCTACACTCCAGTGTGGCCCTGCTTTGCATGTACCGGGTGGTTACATTAACAGTTGCATATATGGTTTTATAAATTGGCTGGGGCGGTATAGATTTTGTGCTGCCTGTTTGTACTTGTTTACTCCTGTTGATATTGTACCTGTTGTTGAATACCTGCCCTACAAACAATTCAGTAAAATTAAGATCTACTATTCTGTCTGCATGTATGCGTTTTGCATTGGCATCCCAGTCTGAATAAAAGCGAACATCACTAAAAGATTGGTTGTTAAGGTCGTTAATGATCTGCTGTTGTAACCAGTCGTTTTGAAATCCCCAGTAGTTCCAGTTATGGTTGTAATAATTAGCGGCTCTTACAATTACTTTTATAGTCGCTCTTTCCTGTGCCTGCTGCATTAATGATTTAACGTCTTGATAACCGGGTACAGCATTGTTTGCTTTACTGAAATAAGTGTAGGCATTCCGGGCAGACTCCCGGTTATCATAGGTCATATATTCCATTCCTTGGTTGTAGTATTCATTTGCGGCACTCTTTTTTGCTTCCTGTATTGGTAGAGAAGCGTCCCATAGATTGTGTACTATATTTGCCGCAACCGGAAGTGCAACAATCTGCTGAAACATCTGTTGCATCACCCCATATTCTTTAGCCAGTTCAAGATACCGGTCTCCCGGTGGCAGGTAGTTGTAATTGGCCGTTGTTAATAATTTGCGCTTGTCGGCTGCAGTTGTGTAAGCCTGTGGCAGGATCTCCAACGCCTCTTTATCGCTTCCATTTTTTTTCAGTTTTTCCAATAGTTCAAAAACTGTTTTATCTTCTGTAGTATAATATTTTTTGAGATGGTTAGAGGGACTGCAACCATGTACAAATAGCAATAATAAAAGCAGGTATCTTTTCATGTAATGTTATTTAATTAAAAATATAATAAATATTTAGAAACAACCATAACAATAAATCGCAGCTTGTTTAATCAAAACAAATTGGCCTCCGCAAATATATTAAGGTTAAACTTTAGCTATCAGTATTAAATATTTGGATATTTTACAGTAGCATGTTATCTTCGTTTTCCTTTTTTAAGGAGATTAAAGAAACCCTATTTGTTCACAACCCAAAAAATTTCTATTTTTTATGGCTGTAAAAATGAGACTGCAACGCCACGGATCTAAAAAAAGACCGTTCTACTTTATTGTAGTTGCAGATGGACGGAGCCCCCGCGACGGCAAATTTATTCAAAAACTCGGTACGTACAATCCATTGACTGTTCCTGCAACTGTGCAGATCGATCGTCAAAAGGCATTGGACTGGTTACACAAAGGTGCTCAGCCTACTGACACTGTACGTCGTATCCTTTCCTTTAAAGGAGTATTGTTCCTGAAGCATTTGTTAAGAGGTGTTGGCTTAGGTCTGTTTGATGAGGCTGTTGCAATGCAAAAGTTTACTGCCTGGAGTGCTGAGCATGACGCTCACATCGCAAAACGTCAGGGAGCCCATAAAAAGGCCCGTACTGATAGTCGCAACCAGCCAGTAGTACGTAAGGTTGCTGATGCACCTGTTGCAGCTGCTGAAGCTGCTCCTGCAGAAACGCCTTCCACTGAAGAAACCAAAGCAGCAGAATAATTCAGCTGTTCCGTTAATTCTTTTAAAGCAATTTCGATTATTCGGGATTGCTTTTTTTGTGCCTTACCCAACCGCATAATTCATAACTTGCATTCATCATGAGTCAGTATTTTAAAATAGGAAAATTAGCCGCCAGTTTTGGTTTAAAGGGCGAGTTGGTATTACAACACAGCCTCGGTAAAAAAACAGCCTTAAAGGGGCTGGAAACCATTTTCCTTGAAGAGAGAAAGGATAATTTTATGCCCTATTTTATTACAGGTACTTCTGTAAAAAATGATGCCGAAGTATACATTAAATTAGAAGGGATAGATAGCAAAGAAACGGCTCGTAAATTAACTCCTAAAGAGGTATGGCTTACTGCTGAAGACTTTAATAATTTTGCCGCAGCATCTTCACCTATTGCGCTGCTTGGTTTTCACCTTATTACTGATGAAGACGAAGACCTGGGAGAAATTATAGAAGTGATAGAACAACCTCACCAGATATTGTGCGCCATTTTATTAGATGGCAAAGAGGCCCTGATACCCATACACCAGGAGTCGCTCGATAAGATTGATCAGCAAAGCCGAAAGGTGTTTGTTACTTTACCAGATGGCCTGTTGGATATTTACAGGTAATTTTAAATTAAGAAATTATCTTTTAATTTGCCTCGCAAGATTATAATAAAAGCGTTGCAGCAACCGCATGTTTTCAGTTATTATATCCGCCTGTGCCAATAACCCATTGCGGTATTGCAAAGGCTTTTTGTAATTGGTTATCAACCCTTGGGGCAAACTGACTTTTGCCAGGTAACCACTGTCTGATGGTGTTGTGTTGATGTAATCTATTTTACCCACAACAGCACCATATTGCTCAAACGGATATGCCTGAAATTTTAACAGTACCAATTGTCCCTTTTTTACTTTTCCAAAATTGTATTGAGGCACCAGCATTTCAATAAAATAAGCTATACTGTCTGGCTGCACGTAAAATAATGTTTGCCCTATTTTCATTTCCTGATTTTCCTGGAAGAAGCCGGTAAAAGAAATAGTGCCGCCAACAGGTGCCTTTAACAGGTATTTAAACTCCCATGCCTGCACCTGGCTTTTGATTGTCTGCAAAGCTTGTATAAAAGTATTTTTCTGAACAATGAGTTGGTTTTCCAGTTCTGCTATTTCTTTTCTTTTTTCGTTTTGCTGGCTTTCATTTGTAACAATAGACGAATTAATTTGCGGCAGCGATAATTGTTTGGCAATCAGTTTACTTTTTTCATTACGGTAATCTAATGAAGAAATTACTTTATCGTTCGCCAGGGATTTATTGGCATCGTATGTTTCATTGCTTAGCGTAAGGTCTTGATTAAGCAATATTTTTTGGCTGGCCAGTATGGCATTTAGTTTTTGGATATTCAGCATATCGGTTTGTAACATTTTTTTCTTTCGCAAAAAGAAACCGCTGCTTAAAAAATCCTTAAATGTTATAAAGGATTGTATAAAAGTTTGATAAGGCGTTTGAAGTTCTCCCAAATTGCTAATGAATTGTTGATTGCTGTAATCAGGAAAAAAATGGGTGATTTCATCTGTTCTGTTTTGGCCAATCAGGTTATTGCTGGAATCTATCTGTTTGCCTATTGCCAGTATTGATTGATGATTGCCGATACTTTCCATATAACCTAAAACCTGCCCTGCCTCAACCCTTTCATTTTCCTTTATTGCAATTTTAATCAACTTACCTTCTGTTCTGGTAATTACTTCTTTGGGTGCATTCACACTATTTAACTTAGCTCGTGCTATAACTATATCAGGATATTTTATGAACCAGCTTATCAGGCCGAGCCCCATCAGTACAAAGAAAAAATAAACAGTACCCCACCTAACGATGAAAGGAGGCTTGTTAGAAATAATTTCTTCAATTTCATTGCCATGATCAGCAAAGGTATTTTTCATCAGAAAAATATCTTCCTTTGATGTGGCATTGGGTAATGCTAATATGGGTTTATCAGTTTCCAAGTTCGAGTTGATTTTTTACTAATTCATAATATTTTCCTCTTTGTAAAGTAAGTTCGGCATGTGTGCCTTCCTCCGCAATTTCTCCATTATCCAGCACAATAATTTTATCTGCATTCTTTACTGTACTAAGCCTGTGGGCTACAATAATAACTGTGCGGTTTTTAAAAAATTCCTGTAGATTTTCCAGAATTACTTTTTCATTATTGGCATCTAATGAATTGGTAGCCTCATCAAAAAAAATAAATTCTGGGTTTTTATACACCGCTCTTGCAATGGATAGCCGTTGCTTTTGTCCGCCGCTGATGCCGTTACCTTCTGCGCCCAGTTTTGTATAAAACCCTAAAGGCAACGACTCAATAAAAGTAAGTATGTTGGCTGTTTTACAGGCATGCAGCAGCCGCTCATTATCCACCTTATCATCAGTAACAGTAATATTTTTCCTGATGTTGTCATTAAAAATAAAACTATCCTGCATTACAGCACCGCTTATGCTGCGCCAAAATTTTGGACTAATGGTTTTAAAATTTGTACCCCTATCCCCTCCCGATAAAAAATCGGGACCATGTTCCGGGGTGCCATTGGCTGCGCCAAATTTTATGTCGCCTTTATAAGTATCATAAAACCGTAATAATAATTTTACAAGTGTAGTTTTGCCGCTGCCACTCATGCCCACAATAGCGGTTACTTTTCCCTGCGGTATTTGCAGGTTGATATTTTTTAGTACAGGTTCGTTACCTGCACCGGGGTAAGTAAAAGAAAGGTTTTTTATGTGGATGCTATGTTCGTTGGGTAAGGCATGGTTGTATTCTTTGTGCAGTGGTTCTTCATCATCCAAACCATGAATATCATTTAAACGTTCCAGCGAAATTTTTGCATCCTGAGCCTGTTGGGTAAAGCCTATCAACTGCTCAATGGGACTGTTTAGTTGGCCGATGATGTATTGAATGGCCAGCATCATGCCCATGGTGAGTTGCCCGTCAATTACCAGTTTGGCAACAACAAATGTTATTAAAATATTTTTACCCTGTTAATAAAAAAAGCGCCTATCTGCTGGTATTGATTAAGGGATAAACTTTTAAAATTTAGTTTAAACAAACCAGCCTGCAGGCCTTCCCATGCCCAGCGGTAAGTGTTCTCTGCATTATTTAATTTTATTTCCTGCATGCCATATACCAGTTGCATGGTGGCATTGTTTTCTTTTGAAGCAATGGAAAACCGCTGGTAATCCAGCTTGCGGCGGTAGCGTAAAAAAAACTGTATCCAGCCTAAGTATAAAACGCTGCCTGTTATAAAAATTACAAACACGGTAACATTATAACTCAGCAATACAAAAGAAAAAATGAGCAGGTTGATGATGGAGAAAAAAGTATTTAATGCTGTGCCGGTTAAAAAACTTTCAATTCGGTGATGGTCGCCGATACGTTGAATAATATCTCCCGGATGTTTGCTGTCAAAAAACTGCATGGGCAGTTTTAACAACTTGCTCCAAAAGCCCGAGAGCAGCGAAATATTTATCCGTGTACTAATGTGCAGCAATATGCGGCTACGGATAAACTCTACCACTGTTTGAGAAAACAGCAACATCAGTTGAGCTGCCAATACAATCTGTATAAAATTGATGTTTTGAGTATTGATGCCGGTATCAACAATGCTTTGTGTTAGGTAGGGAAAAATAAGTTGTATAACACTGCCGAGCAG